>JALHTP010000337.1 GCA_022865725.1 Methyloceanibacter sp.
CCCAAATATCCGCCTCGACCGCGCCATCGAGACGCTGATCGGAGACCGCCTGGCATGAGCAAGAAATTGCACCGGAAACCCGCCGCCTTCCGCGTCGAGGACGTGGAAGTGTTCGTTCCGCCGGCGATGCCGGACAGTGCGGTGGAACCGGCCACGCTGGCGGTTCCGCGTGTGCGCGCCATGCCCGACCTCGGCCGGGGCTTGCGCTGGGGCAGCATCCTGATCGGCGCCCTTGGCGGCCTCGTCAGCCTGCTGGCCTCGCTCTGGCTCTACGACACTGTGCTGGCATTGATCGCGCGTGACGATTGGATCGGCTGGGCCGCCGTCGGACTGCTGGCTCTCGTCCTGTTCGCGCTCTTTATGATCGTCCTCAGAGAGGTGGCCGGGCTCGCCCGGCTCGGGCGTCTCGGCAAGATCAGGCACGAGGCCGACAGCGCCGCGCGTCAGAACGACAAGCCGCTTGCCGTCGATGTCGCCCATCGCCTGAAGCGTCTCTATGCCGGGCGCAAGGACCTCGCCTGGGGATTGCAACGCCTCGGCGAGCATGAGCACGACATTATGAGTGCCGGCGAGCTGTTGCGGCTCGCCGAGCGCACGCTGGTCGCACCGCTCGATCCCTACGCCCGCACCATCGTGGCGGCATCGGCCAAGCGGGTGTCGGTGGTGACGGCGGTGAGTCCGGGCGCGCTGATCGACATGCTATTCGTCGGCGCGGAAAATTTGCGCATGCTGCGGCGGCTCGCGACCCTTTACGGCGCGCGGCCCGGCACGCTCTCTCTCCTCAAGCTCGCGCGCATGGTCGTCAGCCATATCGTGCTGACCGGCGGTATCGCGCTTGGCGATGATGTGATCCAGCAACTGATCGGGCACGGGCTCACGGCCAAGCTCTCGGCCCGGCTCGGCGAAGGCCTGTTCAACGGCGCGCTGACCACGCGGATCGGCATCGCGGCGATCGATGTGTGCCGTCCCCTGCCCTATATCGAGAGCCAGAGGCCGCGCTTCCGCGAGCTCGTGGCGGAGGTCGCCGGCGTTCGCTGATCGCGCCTCGTCCTAGCCCAACAGCCGGCAGCCGTCGACGGCGACCTGCTGCGATTGGCCGTCGTTGAATTGAAGCGTGACCGTGACCTTGTCGGCGCAAACGAGGCCGCCGGCGCTCACGCGGAAGCCGGTCTTCTCCTCGCTCGATACTTGCGACTGCGGCATCACTGCCGGCGTGTTGAAGTCATAGGCGACGGCGACGAGCCGGCGCTTCACCTCGGCGGGTGCATCGAGCCAAAACTCGAAATGATAAAGCGCGCGGCCTCGCTCCTCGCCTTTGATCTCGGTCGCCTTGGCCTTGACCCAGCCCTCGACCGCGCTTGCCACCGGCAGCGCAACCAGCATCGAGGGCGTGGGCGGCGTTGCCGGCG
Source organism: Methyloceanibacter sp. (assembly GCA_022865725.1). Taxonomy (GTDB): domain Bacteria; phylum Pseudomonadota; class Alphaproteobacteria; order Rhizobiales; family Methyloligellaceae; genus Methyloceanibacter. Next base: position 1,410 of record JALHTP010000337.1, read on the forward strand.
CGCTCGTCGGGGGGAGCGAAGCCGTCACGTCAGCCGGTGCGCCGCCTTCGCCGTCAGGCCGATACGGCTCGACGGCAGCCCAAGGGAGCATCTCTCTTCCCACCGCGCTCGCCGCAAACGCCCTGGGCTTTTCCGGATTGGCTTCGTCTGCTTTGGGCTTTTCCGGCACCCAGGGCTTCAAAGGAATATCGACCAACCCATCGAGTCGAGGCTCGCCCGCCTCAGGAGTGGACAATGAGGACTTTGCCGCTTCTGCGACGGCAGGCGGCTCTACGGGCACAGCCGAGGCGGGAAGCTTGACGATCAGGCTTTCGCCGCCTTCGGGCGCTCCGAGCGTTCGCGGCGTTTCAGTGCCACCCTCCGCAAGGCGGACCATGAGCACGCCAGGAATCCCGACCGCCCCCGCGCCAAGCACGAGTACGGCTTCGAAAGCCAACAAGCCCGCAACTAACGCTAGACTGATCGTGCGGACACCTAAATGGTTGCCCACGGCACGCATGACACGCGTAACCCCCCCGATAAGCGCAATGGAGCAAAGCCCCTCAAGCGCCGGTGCCAGTTTAGCGATATCGGTCGCCAAGGGAAGAGCCCCACTTCGCCCCAGCCCCGCGCCCGGGCCGAGAGACCAGCCCCGGTGGATAATGGGGATAAGCGCCCCGTCCCCGATGCGCCGGGCGCTGGCTCATGTATGCTTTCCAGTGTGAGCGGAACGGTTGTGGAAGGGGTCGGCGGAGAAATCCGACGGCTCCGGGAAACAAGCGGAAAGCTCACGGGGCAAGGCAAGCCCGGGGTCGTCCATTGCCATGGGCGGCTCAAGGTGGAGGGGTGAGTAAGCGCAAAGTGCCACGGTCTGGCGGCTTCGCCGCAATACCGTAAGGCGCAGCCGACAGGGTACTTCGCGCCGCAAATCCCACCGCTAATTGGCTTCAGCCCGGCCAGGGCGGTCGCCACGTCGTAGCAACGCGACGTAAAACAAGGACCGTGGTCGGGTCACGCCGCCACTTCATGGGAAACCATGAGGCCGAGCGCGTGATCCAGAGACCGAAAGGTCTCGCGGTTGCCGGACTGATCGTCCCGAACGGGCGTGAGGCTCGACATTCGCACAGGGAGGCGGGGCCCAAAGCTCCGCCTTTCCTGTTTTTGGCGCCCTGCTTCGGCCCTCCTCACGCCTCTTTAGCGCCGCGCGCGACCCCGCTAAGATCGCCCCGCCATGGGAGGGACCAGATCAGAGCTTGCGGCCTATGCCGCTCTTGCCGTCGCCGCGGCGCTCCTCGCAACGTCGCTGCCGGCCTGTAGCACGCTCGGTTCCGTGAAAAACAAGGACGGCGCCTCGACCGAGACGGAAGCCCGCAACGTGGCGCCTGAGGATCCTCTGGCAAGACCCACTCAGGTCGGCTGGACATCGGCGCGGGCGAGTTATTGCGGCTTCATCTTCAATCCCGCCGCGCTCAGGGCGAACTTCCTGGCGGCCGAAGCGCAGGCCGGCAACACGCCGGAGCAGATGCAGAAGATCGAGCATGCCTACGACTACACGCTCGACTCCGTGGCCAAGACGATCAAGGACGATTCGCGCTACTGCAACACCGAGCGGACTGCGGCGATCCGAAAAGATCTCAACCGCTATCTGGCCGGGGACTATACGCCCTCGGCGCGCTTGGCCCGCTAAGACTTGGCCCGCTAAGGCTTGGCCCGCTAAGACTTGGGCTTTGGCTTAGGTGCGGGCGGCAGCGGCGAGTAAGCCGGCGACGCCGCAGAGGGCGCGGCTTGCGGTCTCTCCGTCCTGATCGCATCGGCAAGCTTCAGCAACGACGCCTTGTTCCCCTCGCCGGCCAGCAGATAGGTAATGCCTGCTTGCGACCAGGCCACGCTTCCGAGCGCGCCATATTGCTTGAACGATGGCACGGCTGCCCCCTCGCCCTTCTTCGCATAGAGCGCAAGCGGCGCGCCGCTCGTGCCGAGATAAAGGAGCTGCGCCAGGGGCGCTTCGCTGGAGCGCAGGAGCTGCGCCCGCATGAAACGGAATCCTTGCGGCGCAAGGTCGGGCACACCGAGATTTGGGCTGATGGCTTGCGCGAGCTGGAAGGCGACGAGGTCGCGATTGCCTTGGCTCTCGAGACCGACCTCGACGCTGGCGCGGCTGAGCAGCGCTTGCGCGCGGGCGGCCTCCTCCTGCCAGGTCGGCTTGATGCTGCCCACATTATCCGGATCGGCTTCGCTGGCCGAATGGCGCGCGAGCTCGGGCATGGCGAGCGGCCAGCCATATCCGGCGGCTGCGAGAATGAGCGCCGCCACGAGCCCCGCGCCGGCGATGCCGCCTTTGGCAAGCGTGGGCCAGGCGATGAAGAGACCCGGCACCTGCGGCGCAGGCTTCGCCGCGGCGTCGGCCTCCTCGCCGGCGAGGATCGCCTCGAAGGCTGCTTCGAGCCGGCCATGGGCGTCTTTCAGCGCAACGACGCGCTTGGCGATGACATCGTCTTGCTCGAGCACCTTCTCCAGCGCGCTCGTCTGTTTGCGCGCAAGCTGTCCATCGACATAGGCTACGAGCAGTTCGTCGCTGAGTTCGGTCATGATCGTCTCTTGGTTTGACGCATGATCGTTTCGGAAAACCGGCTTCCACTTTTCCGGATCATGCTCTTGGTTTGACGCATGATCTTTTCGGAAAACCGGTTTCCGCTTTTCCGGATCATGCTCTAGGCCCTTCCGGGTAGAGCGTTTCGACGGTGGCGCTCGCGGTGCTGCGCTCGCGCGCGCTCAAACGGTCGGCAAGGCTGGCGCTGATGCGCACGAGCCGGGTGCCGATCGTCTCCGACGGCACGTCGAGCACGCGGCCCGCGTCGATATGGTCGAAGCGCTCGCCATAGACGAGCAGCAGAGTGAGACGCTGCTGCGGCGGCAGGCTGCGCAGGAAGCCCGTCGTGAAGTCGCAGCACGCCTCCCCATCCTCTGTGCGGAAGAGACGCGCGAAACTCGCATCATCGGTCTTGGCCTGCCCCATCGGATCGGCATGATCCCGCAGCTCGTTCAGCCATAGCCGATAGATCTCGGCGAAGGCCCAGCGATCGAGCGCGGTGCCCCGCTGATAGCGGTGCTGCTCGGCAAGCATGCGCCTGAGCGCGCGGCCAAGCAGCGCGGTCCCTTCCCTGCGTTCGCCCACGAGAAGGTCGGTGAATCGCTTCAGCCGCGGCAGCATGGCAATGAGGCCGGGCCGTATGGAATCGTGGAATTCCTCCGCCTGCACTTGAGCTGTCCCCCGCCGCTTGGGTGAGTGCTGGCCGCGCGGGAACATCCCTCGCGAATCAAAAGGATAGCATATTTGGCGCGCGCCTTAGACCGGGGACAACCCGGCTCTGCGACAAAAAGCGCTTGCGTCCTGCCGCAAGCTGCCCAATCCTTGCGCAGAAGCGGGGAAAATGCGCATGTCGGTCGTGCCCCTCAGATCCGACAAGACGGAATCGCAGGCCGTGGCACCGGCGCGCCAGCGGGCGGTCGGTATTGCCACGAGCGTCGCCGAGCGCATCGCCAAGCTGGCCGACAAGACGGCAACCAAGACCGCGACCTCGACAGCGGTCGCCGCGAGCAAGTCCGGGATCGCGCGCGCCGTCGAGATCGGACGCGACAACGTGCTGCCCGAGATCGAGCGCACCGGCGCCAAGCTGAAGGAGCGCACGCGCCCCGACCGGCTGAGGAACGACTATCGCGACTATCTGCTCATGCTGCACGATCGCGTGCTCGACCCGCCGGTCGAGTCGCTGTTCTTCAAGGCGACCAAAGCTCCGGTGGCGCTCGCCGGCCTCACCATCCGCGGCAACAATCGCGAGCACGGCCACGACTACCGGCCTTCGCCGTGCAGCCTGTTCGAATGGACGGTCGCCGCCATCAACTACGACCTGTCGCGGCTGACCTTCGTCGATTATGGCGCGGGCAAGGGGCGCGTGCTGCTGCTCGCCTCGCAGCATCCCTTTCAAGCCATCGGCGGCATCGAGTTCGCCGAGGAGCTGCATGACGACGCCACCATGAACCTCGCGCAGTTCCCGCGCAGCCGCATGAAATGCCGCAATGTCGAATGCGTGCTCGACGATGCGGCCGCGCTCGGGCCGCCCGAGGGCGAGTCGGTGCATTATTTCTTCAATCCGTTCTCGCGGGAGGTGTTCGCCGAGGTGCTGCATAACCTCGTCGTCTCCTACCGGAAGCGGCCGCGCCGGCTCTATCTGATCCTGATCGAGCCGGTCGCCACCGACCTCATCGACAATAGCGGCGTATTCCAGCGGCTCGAGCTTCCGCTGATCGAGCGCATCAAGGTGAGACTGTTCAGCCCTTACGAGGTCGTGCTGTACCGCTCGCTGGCGTAATGGAGCTTGTTGCTCGTTCACAGCAGACATGCGCGCTCCTTGCCGCGGCGCGATTCGCGCCCGGGGTTTGAGCAACTCGCCCCTCGCATGAGGGGATGGCGCGCCAAAAGACGCAAACCTATGGTGTCGCGATCCTTGCGGGGATCGCGCGGGCGCCTTTCGGCGCGCCATAGCAGCGATTTGACGACGCCGGGCCGCGCTTTCGCCGTAAGTGTCCCGCTGGCCCGTCTCTTCTTTTTATTCTGCTCCTCTCTCCGCGAGAGAGGGACGGATCGCGTTTGAAATAGACCCTCCGGTCGTCAGCCAGCTCCTGGCAGGGCCTCGTAAGGGACCCGGGCGGAGCTCCGGCGCCACCCGAGTGCCGATCTTGCGAAATCGACCCGCGGGCACCGCACCCCGTCCCGCCTCACGACGCCTCATGAAACGCCCC
>JALHTP010000338.1 GCA_022865725.1 Methyloceanibacter sp.
GCCGGCCATGGCTCAAGTCAATGGTTTCCGGGCATTTAAGGAGGGGTTTTAGGCGCCGCCCCGGGTCTGGTCGAACAACACTACACCGCGCCGCCGCATAATCAGGATCAGCACGGCCCCGGCCAGAAGACCCCCGATATGGGCCCACCAGGCCACGCTTTCCTCGCTCTCGAACAGCAGGCTGCCGAACTGCGCGGCGATCCAGATGCCGAGCGCCCAGGCGGCCGTGATCCTGATCGGAATGCGCCACAGCGCGAGCACCCAGACCTTCACCTTGGGGTGCAGGATGAGATAGGCGGAGATGACGCCGGCGACCGCGCCGGACGCCCCGATCAGCGGCAAGTCGGAGGTCGGATTCATCCAGGAATGCAGCACCGCCGCGAAGATCCCGCACATCAGATAGAATATGATGAAGCGGAGATGGCCCATGGCGTCCTCGATATTGTCGCCGAACACCCAGAGGAACAGCATGTTGCCGAGGAGATGGATCCAGCTCCCGTGCAGGAACATGTAGGAGATAAGGGTGAAGCGCTCAGGCATGAAGGCGCCATTGGCGAACACCGTCCCCGGGACGCCCCCGCCCGCCATCAGCTTGGCCGGGATGACGGCGAAGGCCGCCGTGTTCTCGTCGTCGAGCGGAATGAACCAGCCGGTTTCGAAGATCGCATAGATGGCGACATTGAGAACGATCAGCGCCACCGTCACGTATTGATAGTGGATCCGCTTCAGCGGGTTAGTGTCATGGAGGGGTATGAACACGGATACATCGCCCCCGCGTCAGCGGTTCTTGCCTGGCACCCACGTCACGTCCGACTTTCCCTTGTCGTTGGCGAAGCGCGCCGCGACGAACAGGAAATCCGATAGCCGATTGATATAGCGAAGGGCGCCCGCGCCCACCGTCTCGCCCTTTCTTGCCGCAAGCGCCACCATGAGCCGCTCGGCGCGGCGCGAGATGGTGCGGGCGAGATGCAGGAAGCTCGAGGCCGGCGAGCCGCCCGGCAGCACGAAGGAGCGCAAAGGCTGCAAGTCCCGGTTCAGCGCGTCGATCTCGCTTTCCAGCCGCGCCACTTGCGCGTCGGTCACTTCGAGACGGCCGCGCGCGTCCTTGGTCTCGTCGGGGAAACAGAGATCGGCGCCGAGATCGAACAGATCGTTCTGGATGCGCGCGAGCATGGCGTCGAGGAGCGGCTGCCCTGCCCGCGTATGCAGGCGGGCGATGCCGATAGCGGCATTGGTCTCGTCGAGCGTGCCATAGGCCTCGACCCTGAGATCGAATTTCGCCACGCGGCGGCCGGAGCCGAGCGCGGTCGTGCCGTCGTCGCCGGTGCGCGTGTAGATCTTATTGAGAACAACCATCACCACCCGCCTCGCAGAGCAATGGCCTGCGGGTCTGCCGAATTTTGTTGCAGTCTAGCGTAGCCGGGCGCTTGGGGGGGTCAAGCCTTTGTTACAAGGGCAAAACTACTTGCCTGACAGGTAGATGGCCGCCATCACGAGGCAAAGCGCGAGAAACTGCAAGACCACGCGCCAGCGCATCAGCAGCTGGCTGGTATTCGGGCTGCCGCCGCGGAGCATGTTCCAAAGGCCAAGCACGAGCACGATGCCCACCGCCGCAAGCGCGATCGGAATGGCGAATTTCGTGAGCATTTCCATGGCTGGTATCCCTCGGCCCCTCTAGGTGCGCGCCGCGATCACATCGAGCGCGCGCGTGGGTAGCACGCGGCGCACGAGCGCGATCGCGTAGGTGGGGATGGTAACGTAATAGCGAGGCTTTGGGTTGCGGCTTTCCAGCGCGTGGACGAGCTTGAGCGCGACCGCCTCGGGCCCGAGCTTGAAGGTCTGGTCGCCGCCCTCCTCGAGCCGTGCGATGCGGGTGCGATAGATCTCGCTATGCGGCGAGGCTTCGAGGTCGATGTTGCGGCGATAGGCTTCGAGCGCGTGCTCGAGGAAGCGCGACGCGATGGGACCGGGCTCGATCAGCACAATCCTGATGCCGGTGGCGGCAAGCTCCATGCGGAGGCTATCGGCGAGGGCCTCGATGGCGAATTTCGAGGCGCAATAGGCGCCGCGATAGGGCGCCGCGACCAGGCCCAGCACGGAGGAGCAGAACACGATCCGCCCCGCCCCTTGCGCCCGCATCGCCGGGATGATGCGGCGGGTGAGATCGTGCCAGCCGAACACATTGACCTCGAACTGGGCACGGAGCACGTCAGGCGTCAGATCCTCGACCGCGCCGGGCTGCCCATAGGCGCCGTTGTTGAACAGTGCGCTGAGCTTGCCTCCCGTCGCGTCAAGCACTTGTGCCACCGCTTTGGCGATGGAGCCCGGCTCGGCATAATCGAGATAGAGGCTCTCGACGCCCTCCTCGTCGCGAAGCCGCGCGATATCCTCGGGCTTGCGCGCCGTGGCGAAGACGCGCCAGCCGCGCGCCTTCATCTCGCGCGCCGAAGCAAGCCCGATGCCCGACGAGCAGCCGGTGATGAGGATCGAGCGGCCGATCATCCGCGATTGAGGAACCAGATCGCGAAATTGAGCCCCGAGGCGAAACAGACCCACAGAAGGAGCGGGATGAGAAGCAGGGCGCCGACACGGTTCAGCCGATCGAACAGAACGATGGTGATGGTTATGGCGACGAGAAAGGCCATGATCGCGCCGAGCCCAAGCTCGGGACTATGCAGCGAGAAGAAGGCGACCGACCATAGAACGCCCATTACGAGCTGGATGAGGAACCAGATCATCGCGAGCCTGTGGTCCTGGTCCTTGCCGGGCGCGTGCCAGACGAGCCACGCGGCTATCGCGCTCAGCATATAGAGGATGGTCCAGGCGATGGGGAACGCGCTGTTCGGCGGAGCGAAACCTGGCTTCGCCAGCGTCGCATACCAGTCAAGATTGGGCCTGGTCAGCGCGCCGCCGATGAGCAGCGCGGCAAGACAACCGAGCGCCGCCGTCAGCGGGACAACGGCGGACCGGATGGCGTGACTTAGCCCCTGCATCCCCTCTCCTCCTCGCGCCTGCTTGGCGGGTTATTCCTGCCCGATCGCCCACAGTTCCAGCCGCTGGACATCTCGGCATTGTGCCGATACGGAGTACGGCATGTGGTCGGGTCGCGTCTTGGTCTTTTTAGTGGTCGCGGGGGCGTTTGTCGGTCTCCTTTCCTGGCAGGCGAGCAGTATTGGCTCGCTTATCCAAGCCCCTTCCCTGGCGGAGGACGTAGCTTGGTCGCGCCAACCTCCGGCAGACCTTAAACCAGCCGAGGCCCCGCAGCTCGTCGCAATAACTTTCGACGACAATTTTGGTTTGGCGGCTCACGGGTCGGTCGGCGGCGTCAACGCCATCGTCGAATACTATGCCGGCAAGCGCAATCCAATGGGGAAGGGCGACGCAGCCGATTTCGGCGGCTCTCCGATCAGGACCTCTTTCTTCGACACTGCGATCTATATGGTCGATTCGACCACGACCGTTCTCGGCGGCAAGCGCGGCCAAGACCGATCCGGACGTAACCTCGCAGCTTAGAGATCAGCCTTCGCCGCCGGCCACGAAATCGCCAACCACACGGTCAATCATTTGAATGGTGGTGGAGTCTTGATCAACGAGGACGAATGCTGCCGTCCGCGCGATTGGAGTGTTGAACAATGGCGCGCCGAAATTGCGTCATGCCAGACCGTGTTGACCGCCTCCCGCTACGGCTTTGGCGCCCAAGCCGTCATCGGCTTTCGTTCGCCCTATCTGAGCTACAACGACAATCTGTTCACGGCCTTGAAGAGTCTCGGCTTCGCCTACGACACCAGCGTACCGAATTGTTTCGATGACGCGGAAGACGGCGCCAATTGCTCCTGGCCCTATTCGCTTGCGCAGGGCAGTCCCGACGCCGAGACCTTTGCCCGCAAGCTTAGCGACGGACCTAATCCGCTCGTGCCTCCGCGTGTGCAGGCCCATCCGGGCCTGTGGGAACTTCCGATCACCACGCTCATCGTGCCGCCCGACAGCTTGGCGGCCAGCTACCAATTCGAGCCCGGCTTGCGCGACCGCGTCGCGGCCCGTGCGCCGATGCCCTACCCTAGCTTCCATGAACCGCCGACCGGAAAGATAACGGGGCTCGACTACACGCTGCTGATCGACGCTGGCTTGAGCGGAGACGAGATGCGGGCAATTTTGAGCTACAACCTCGATCTCCATCTGGCAGGCAACCGCTCCCCCCTAATTTTCGTGGCCCACGCCCAGCTCTACACGTCTTCGCCGCGTGGAGGCGATCCCGCCAGACCGACCGAGGCCGATCGCGAAATGCGCTGGAAGGGTCTCACCGCGTTCATCGCCTATGCGACGAGCAAGCCGGAGGTGCGGATCGTTGCCGCTCAAGACGTGCTCGCCTGGGTGCAAGGCGCCGCTCGACGTAAATTGAGTGATTCAAGCAAACCGCACGGCTGAGCCTCAGCCCTCGAGCAGGCGCCGCGCGATGACATGGGCCTGGATCTCGGCGGCGCCCTCGAAGATCGAGAGGATACGCGCGTCGCATAGCACCCGGCTCACCGGATATTCCAGCGCAAAGCCGTTGCCGCCATGGATCTGGAGCGCGTTGTCGGCCGCGGCCCAGGCCACGCGCGCGGCAAGCAGCTTGGCCATGCCGGCTTCGAGATCGCAGCGGCGGCCGGCGTCCTTCTCGCGCGCGGCGAAATAGGTGAGCTGCCGGGCCATAAGGATCTCGGCCGCCATCATGGCAAGCTTATCGGAGACGCGCGGGAAGGCGATGATCGGCTTGCCGAACTGCACCCGCTCCATCCCATAGCGAAGACCGAGGTCGAGCGCGGATTGGGCCACGCCGATGGCGCGCGCCGCAGTCTGGATGCGTGCCGCCTCGAAAGTCTGCATCAGCTGCTTGAAGCCCTGGCCCTCGACCCCGCCCAAGAGATTGGCGGCAGGCACGGCAAAACCGTCGAAGGAGATTTCGAACTCCTTCATGCCACGATAGCCGAGCACCTCGATCTCCCCGCCGCTCATGCCTTCAGCCGGGAAGGGATTTTCGTCGGTGCCGCGGGGCTTCGGCGCAAGAAACATCGAGAGTCCGCGATAGCCCTTCTCCTTGGGATCGGTGCGAGCGAGCACGGTCATGAGATCGGCGCGGGCGGCATGCGTGATCCAGGTCTTCTGGCCGGTGATGCGGTACACGTCGCCGTCGCGCACGGCACGCGTCGAGAGCGAGGCGAGGTCGGAGCCGGTATTGGGCTCGGTGAACACCGCCGTCGGCAGCACCTCTCCGCTCGCGATCCTGGGCAGCCATTCCGCCTTCTGCGCGTCGGTGCCGCCGTTCAGGATCAGCTCTTCGGCAATCTCCGAGCGGGTGCCGAGCGAGCCCACCCCGATATAGCCGCGGCTGAGTTCCTCGGAGACGACGCACATCGCCTCCTTGCCGAGGCCGAGCCCGCCATACTCCTCCGGCAGCGTCAGCGAGAACACGCCGAGCTCGCTCATCTGCGCGATCAGCTCGAGCGGCACATATTCGTCTTTCAGATGCCAGCCTTGCGCGTGCGGGATAATTTCGGCGTCGGAGAAGCGGCGCATCTCCTCGCGGATCGCGGCAAGCGTCTCGTCGAGGCCGGTATCGCCGAACGTGGCATTGCCCTGGCTGTCCTTGATCAGCGCGACAACGCGGGCGCGGCTCTCAGGCGTCGAGCTCCGCATCAGCGCGCGCACCGCAGGCGTGAGGAAGGCCGCTTGATCGGACTCCTTGACGCCAAGCTCGTGCAGCCGCGCTGTCTCGCCCTGGCTCATCGTCACGCCGCCCGAGAGCTGCGAGAGATATTCGGCGGCGCCGATCTGCACGAGCAGGCTCTCCATCTCGCCGAACCTGCCCTCGCCGTCCATGCGCCGCGCATAACTGGCAATCTGGACCAGAGCCTCGACATAGGTGGCGATCCAGGCAAGACCGTGGGCGGCGCGCTGCTCGCGCTCCAGCGCCGACGCATCGATCTTGCCGCCCGAGGAGACCTTCGCGGACACGGCTTCGACGGCGGAAGCGCGCAGCGTGGTGGCGGCCTTGGCCGCCTCATCGAGGAGAGAAATGAGCTCGGGCGCGCTCGGCGCGGCGCGGACGGTGACGGTTTCGGCGACAGTCAAAATCTGGCTCCCAGCATAAGATTCAAGGGTTCGGGCACACCGAAGCGTGCTCCGCTTCAGGAGTCAAATCGCAAATCGCGAGAGTTGGCTTCAGCGAGCCTAGGACGGCCTCGCCGCCTCGCCCTCGACCACCGTCTCCTGCACGACGCCGGACCAGGTTCTTGCGGGCTCGGCTTGCGGCTCGGCCACGGGAGCGGCCTCTGCACGGGCACTTGGGCTGTCCGTAACCGAGTTGACCGTGACCTCAACGACATCGAGCGGCCTGATGGCGGCGAGAAGCTCGTCGAGCTTGTTCAGCGCCACATAATATTTATTCGCCTGAAGCTGCTTTTCGACGTCGGCGCGAAGCTCGAGAATCGCGTCGACCAGGTCTCTCTTGACCAGCGGATTTTGCATCGTACTGCCCCCTCTATGAACGCAGCTCACGCCACAAGCTGCAACCGGACCATCTTAGCCCGTTGCGAGGAAGAGTCGACCCGTCTGTAGAGCATCGGCCTATCGCTGCTCCGAGTTCATCGCGTTCACGCCTTGCCACGCAGATTGTCCATGAGCCGCGCTCATCACCAGGATGAGACATCTTCACTCTCGTTCTCTGATGAGCGGGTCTATCATGTTGAACGGAAAAGACGTTGAACGAGCCAGGAGAAAGAAGTCGTGAAATATCTCAAGACGCTCGTGGTCGCGTTGGGCGTCACTCTATGGCTGCCGATGGCGGCCCAGTCCGCAGACACATCGGCTGAGCCCGCAGAGAAACCAGCCCAGCCCGCGGAGGGCTCAGCGACGCCGGCAAAGTGTCTGGAGGCCGCGGTGAACCCCGTCACCGGCTTCGCGGTCTGCGTCAATCCCCGCGGGGCCCGGGTCATCGTGGCCCAGGCGCTGCTCGGCTTCCTTGTGCAAGGCAAGGATGCGGCGCGCATAGGACAAGAGGACCTCGCCCTGCTCGGTCAACTGAACGCCGCGCGCATTGCGCACAATCAGGCGCGAGCCGACCTGATCTTCGAGACGTTTGACGTGAAGACTCACCGCCGATTGGGTGAGATTGACCTCCCCCGCCGCCTTGGTAAAGCTGCCGGAGTCGCAGATGGCTACGAAGGTTCGTAAGAGAACTGTGTCGTAAAGCATCAGCCTATCGCTGCTGACAGCCTAGCCGTTGTGCATCTGCCGGCTGGCCTCGAGCACATCCTCGAAGGTCCTGAGGCCCGTGCACGGCGCGCTCACGAGAACCGCCATGTTGCCCGGCCGATGCTCGTTCTTCCACATGCGCATATGGGCTTTCGGGATCTGCTCCCAGGGGAACACCTCGCTCATGCAAGGATCGATGCGCCGCTCGATGACGAGCCGGTTGGCTTGGCTGGCCTGGAGGAGATGAGCGAAATGCGAGCCCTGAATGCGCTTCTGGTGCATCCATACATAGCGCGCGTCCATGGTGAGATTGTAGCCCGTGGTGCCGGCGCAGAACACGACCATGCCGCCGCGCTTCACCACGAAGCAGGAGACCGGGAAGGTCGCCTCGCCCGGATGCTCGAACACGCAGTCGACATTCACGCCCTTGCCGGTGGTTTCCCAGATCGCCTTGCCGAAACCGCGCACCTCTTTCGCCCAGGCGTCGTATTCGGGCGTGCCGACTTTCGGCATCTGCCCCCAGCATTTGAAGTTATTGCGGTTGATCACGCCCTTAGCGCCGAGCGACATGACATATTCGCGCTTTTCGTCGTCGGAGACGACACCGATGGCATTGGCGCCGGCCGTGGCGCAGAGCTGCACGGCCATCGAGCCGAGGCCGCCTGACGCGCCCCACACCAGCACGTTGTGGCCGGGCTTCAGCGTATGCGGCCTGTGGCCGAACAGCATGCGATAGGAGGTCGCGAGCACCAGCGTGTAGCAGGCGGCCTCCTCCCAAGTGAGGTGCTTGGGCCGCTCCAAAAGCTGACGGTCCTGCACACGGGCGAACTGAGCGAAGGAGCCGTCCGGCGTCTCGTAGCCCCAGATGCGCTGCGACGGCGAGAACATCGGATCGCCGCCATTGCATTCCTCGTCGTCGCCGTCGTCCTGGTTGCAGTGGATGACGACCTCGTCGCCGACCTTCCAGCGCTTGACCTTGGAGCCAACGGCCCAGACGATGCCCGACGCGTCGGAGCCGGCGATATGATAGGGGGTTTTGTGGACATCGAGCGTCGATAGCGGCTGCCCGAGCGAAGCCCACACGCCGTTATAATTGACGCCTGCGGCCATCACCAGCACGAGCACCTCGTGGCTATCGAGTTGCCAAGTCGGCAGCACCTCGACCTGCATGGCCTCGTCGGGAGGACCGTGCCGCTCTTTGCGGATCGCCCAGGCATACATGGTCTTCGGCACGTGGCCGAGCGGGGGAATCTCGCCGATCTCATAGAGATCTTTGACCACGCCCGCAGGCGCGGAACTGGCTTGAGACACAGCGGCCAACGACATCTCATTCATCCGGTTATCCCCCCCAGTCGACACTTGTTCGGCCTGTTTTTGCACTGCGGCAATTGTCTTCTATTCATCTCGCGACTGCAACAAATTTGCGACTGGCACCCTTAACACGCAAAAGCGCCGCAAAGGCGCCCCGGCTCCGCCCAAAATCCTCGCCATCCGGCTTGCCCGCCGATTGGGCAAGGAGCGTTAGCAAAAACCGAGCGGCCTGCCCAGGGGTCCCATCGACCATCGCAGCCCAGCCCTAAGGCCTAGCGTTCGGGCCCTGACCGTTCGCCCCATCGGCGCCTGAACACGGCGCTCTCGGCGCGCGTTTCCACTTCGGTGAAGAGATCAGGGTATGGTTGCTCAAGCGCTGCGAGCATGCTTCGATGCATGCAGAGAGCCAAGCAATCGAGCAAGACCATGAGCGGAAAGTCATCCAAGCGGGACAAGCCCTGGCTGTTCCGCACCTATGCGGGCCATTCCACGGCGACGGCCTCCAACGAGCTCTACCGGAAGAACCTCGCCAAGGGCCAGACCGGGCTGTCGGTCGCCTTCGATCTGCCGACCCAGACCGGCTACGATTCCGATCATCCGCTGGCGCGCGGCGAAGTCGGCAAAGTCGGCGTGCCGATCTCCCATCTCGGCGACATGCGGAGCCTGTTCGAGGGCATCCCGTTGGCCGAGATGAACACCTCGATGACCATCAACGCCACGGCCGCCTGGCTGCTCGCGCTTTACATCGCCCTTGCCGACGAGCAGGGGGTCGATCGGGCGAAGCTCACCGGCACGGTGCAGAACGACATTTTGAAGGAGTATCTCTCGCGCGGCACCTATGTCTTTCCGCCGGCCCCGTCGCTCCGGCTGATCAAAGACACGATCGTCTATACCGGGCGCGAGTTGCCGAAATGGAACCCGACCAATGTCTGCTCCTATCATTTGCAGGAGGCGGGAGCGACGCCGGTGCAGGAGCTTGCCTTTGCGCTCGCCACGGCCGAGGCGGTGCTCGACGAGGTCAGGGGTTCCGGCGAGGTGCCGGAGGAGGATTTTCCGCGCGTGGTCGGCAGCATCAGCTTCTTCGTCAATGCCGGCGTGCGCTTCATCACCGAAATCGCCAAGATGCGCGCCTTCGTCGACCTGTGGGATGAGATCGCCGAGAAGCGCTATGGCGTCAAAGACCCTACGCTCCGGCGCTTCCGCTATGGCGTGCAGGTGAACTCGCTGGGGCTCACCGAGCAGCAGCCCGAGAACAACGTCTACCGCATCTTGTTGTCGATGCTGGCGGTGACGCTGTCGAAGAAAGCCCGCGCGCGCGCCGTGCAGCTTCCCGCCTGGAACGAGGCGCTTGGACTGCCGACGCCTTTCGACCAGCAATGGTCGCTGCGGCTTCAGCAGATCGTGGCTTACGAGACCGACCTGCTCGACTATGGCGACATCTTCGACGGGTCGGTCGAGATCGAACGCAAGGTCGAGGAACTCAAAGCGGAGGCCCGCGCCGAACTTGCCAAGCTCCAGGCAAAGGGCGGGGCGGTCGCTGCCATCGACTACATGAAAGAGGCGCTGATCGCGTCCAACGCCGCGCGCGTGGAAGCGATCGAGAAGGGCGAGCAGGTGCTGGTCGGCGTCAACGCCTATACCGAGACCGAGGCCTCGCCGCTCTCGGCGAGCGGCATCGGGGGCATTCTCACCGTGCCGGAGTCGGTCGAGATCGGACAGATCGCGGCGCTTCAGGCCTGGAGGCAGCGGCGCGACGAGAAGGCCGTCCGCCAAGCGCTGGTCGATCTCAAATCGGCCGCCGCCGACGGCCGCAACATCATGCCGCCGTCGATTGAAGCCGCCAAAGCCGGCGTCACCACCGGCGAATGGGGCCAGGTTCTGCGCGAGGTGTTCGGCGAATATCGCGCGCCGACCGGCATCCACGCCAAACACCCGGTCGACGAGGCAAGGCTCGAAACGGTACGCCGGCAGGTGGAGAAGGTCTCCGGCAAGCTTGGCCGCACGCTCACTTTCGTGGTCGGCAAGCCCGGGCTCGATGGGCATTCCAACGGCGCCGAGCAGATCGCGGTGCGCGCCACCGATGTCGGCATGGACGTGGTCTATGACGGCATCAGGCTCACGCCCGCCGAGATCGTCGAGCAGGCGAAGGCGGCGCGCGCCCATGTGGTCGGGCTCTCGATCCTGTCGGGCTCCCATGTCTCGCTGGTGCGCGAGGTGGTGCAGCGCCTGCGCGAAGCGGGCCTCGGCGAGGTTCCGGTCGTGGTCGGTGGCATCATCCCGGCCGAGGACGTGAACATTCTGAAGCAATGCGGGGCGTCGGCGGTCTATACGCCCAAGAACTTCCAGCTCAACGACATCATGACCGGCATCGTGCAGCTCGTCGACGCGAAGGCGGAAGCGCTCGTGCAGATCGAGATTCCCGTGCCGCCCTTGCGCGCGCGGGAGAAGGTGCCGCTGTGAGC
>JALHTP010000339.1 GCA_022865725.1 Methyloceanibacter sp.
CTCCTTGAAATAATCGCCGAAGGAGAAATTGCCGAGCATCTCGAAGAAGGTGTGATGGCGCGCGGTATAGCCGACATTGTCGAGATCGTTGTGCTTGCCGCCGGCGCGCACGCATTTCTGCGAGGAGGCCACGCGCAGCGATTTCGGCTTCTCGGCGCCGGTGAACACATTCTTGAACGGCACCATGCCGGCATTGGTGAACATCAGCGTCGGATCGTGACGCGGCACCAGCGGGGCGGACGGCACGATTTCATGCGCGTTCTTGGCGAAGAAATCGAGAAAGGCCGCGCGGATGTCGTTGGTGTTGGTGGGGGGCATGGCGGCTCGATGGGAGACCTTGTTGCGCGAGGACGGCGCTTAAGCGGACCCTAGCCGATTCGGCCAGCGCCAAGCGCTATCGACCTCCTCCGTTAAGACCAGGAGGAGGCCCAAATTCCGCGTCAGACATAGGATGCAGGACCTAGACTGTCCAGCGGGCACGAAAGGCCTTTAGACCGTACGGACCGCCTCTCCCGCCGCTGGGAGACGAACCGGGAGGGGGTGCCAAGCGGCTCTCGCCCCGACGCCCCCTTCACCCCGCCCGAACCGCTTCTCTAGGCGCCGCGGCGCCCCCGCCGCGCGGCGGCGCCACTCAAAGGCGTCACGGCGACGTCGCCTTCGGCAAACCCCTCGCCGCCCTCGGAGGTTCC
Organism: Methyloceanibacter sp.; assembly: GCA_022865725.1. Lineage (GTDB taxonomy): Bacteria > Pseudomonadota > Alphaproteobacteria > Rhizobiales > Methyloligellaceae > Methyloceanibacter. The sequence continues at coordinate 690 of JALHTP010000339.1, forward strand.
GGGCTGGGCGGCGGCTTCCAAGATCTGGCCGCCAAGCAGGCCGGCACTCTGGCGGATCGTCCGCTCGATCTTCTCGGCCATCTCGGGATGCTCCTTCAAATAGGCCTTGGCGTTCTCCCGGCCCTGGCCGATGCGCTCGCTATCGAAGGAGAACCAGGCGCCCGATTTCTCGACGATGCCGGCCTTCACCCCGAGATCGACGAGCTCGCCCGTCTTGGAGATGCCCTCGCCATACATGATGTCGAACTCGACCTGCTTGAAGGGAGGCGCTACCTTGTTCTTCACCACCTTCACGCGGGTCTGGTTGCCGACCACCTCCTCGCGCTCCTTGATGGCGCCGATGCGGCGGATATCGAGCCTGACCGAGGCATAGAATTTCAGCGCGTTGCCGCCGCTGGTGGTCTCGGGCGATCCGAACATCACCCCGATCTTCATGCGGATCTGATTGATGAAGATCACCATGCAGCGGGATTTCGAGATGGACCCGGTCAGCTTGCGCAAGGCTTGGCTCATCAGCCGCGCCTGGCTGCCCATTTGCATATCGCCCATCTCGCCTTCGAGCTCGGCCTTCGGCGTCAGCGCCGCCACCGAATCGACCACGAGCACGTCAATGGCGCCGGAGCGCACCAAAGTGTCGGTGATCTCGAGCGCCTGCTCGCCGGTGTCGGGCTGGGAGATCAGGAGGTTCTCGAGATCGACGCCAAGCTTCCGCGCATAGATCGTGTCGAGCGCGTGCTCGGCGTCGATGAAGCCGCAAATGCCGCCCCGCTTCTGCGCCTCGGCGATGACATGCAGCGCGAGCGTGGTCTTGCCCGAGGATTCAGGGCCGTAAATCTCGACGACGCGGCCGCGCGGGAGACCGCCGATGCCGAGCGCGATGTCGAGCCCGAGCGAGCCGGAAGAGATCGCCTCGACCTCGACGATCTTCTCGTTGGCCCCCAGCCGCATGATGGCGCCCTTGCCGCAGTTCCGCTCGATCTGCGAGATCGCGGCTTCAAGCGCCTTCTCTCTATCC
>JALHTP010000340.1 GCA_022865725.1 Methyloceanibacter sp.
CCCAGGCTTCAGTTGCCGTGAGCGCCGATGGCCGCGAATGGGTTCTGTTCAACGCCGCGCCCGACCTCCGGCAGCAGATCAACGACACGCCGGAACTTTATCCGGCCCATGATGGCGGCCCGCGCAACAGCCCCATCAAGGCGGTCGTCCTGACCAATGGCGACGTCGACGCGATTGCCGGCCTGCTTTGTCTGCGCGAGGGCCAGCCCTTCACCATTTATGGCACGGCCCGCGTGCTCGACGTGCTCGCCTCCAACAGCATTTTCGACGTGCTCGACCCGCGTCTCGTTAAGCGGGTCCCCATGGCGTTCGGGCAGCCCTTCGCGGTCGAAGGTCCGTCGGGTCCCTTGGGCATCAGCATCGAGGCCTTCGCGGTCCCGGGCAAGGTCCCGCTTTATCTCGAGGACGCTCACGCGGGCGCCGGTTTCGGCACGCAGGAAGGAGATACCACCGGCCTCAGGGTGACCGAAACCGCAAGCGGGCGTCACTTCTTCTATGTCCCGGGATGCGCCAAGCTCGACGATGCGCTGCGCGCGCGGCTCAAGGGAGCGCCGCTGCTCTTCTTCGACGGCACCCTCTACACCAATGACGAGATGATCGCCCAAGGGCTGCTCAACAAGACGGGCGAGCGCATGGGCCATATGAACATGTCGGGAAGCACGGGCTCGATCGAGCAGATCGCGCCCCTCGACGTCGGCCGCAAGATCTTCATCCACATCAACAACTCCAATCCGGCTCTCCGCGAGGGTTCGCCCGAGCGGGCGGCGATCGAGCGGGCCGGTTGGGAGGTCTCCTACGATGGGATGGAGGTCAGGGTCTGAAAATATGTGCGGCGTCGCCGCCATGCTCGAGCTAGAGCGCCGACTCTAACTGGCGCGGGGCGTGCGCAGATCGCCGAAGACCACGACGTTGTCGGGCCGCGTTTCCGCGACCGCCTTGGCCGCGGCGCCGGCAGCGATCAGCCAATAGGCTTCGATGCGCTCGGCGAAGGGCCGTGAGCGCTCGGCGAACAGCCTCTCCCCTTGAGTCGTGGCCGCTTGCCGCAGCGCTTTGTGTCGTTTGCGGCAGCGCTTCAGAAACGCCGCCGTCTCCTCGGGGCTGCCGAACGTCATGGTCGGCGTGGACACGAGCCGGCTGAGCAAGGAGATATCGTGGTCGTCGCCAAGGATTTGCGACAGCGAACGGGCAGCCTCGACCCGCGCCGAAAGCTCGGACGGCCAGCAAGGCGCTAGCAACTGCATTTGCCGCCAATGATGCTGCACGCCTTTGCGCCATTCGTGCAGATCCTCGTCGCGGCCGGCGGGAAAGGCATGCTGGAATGACTGGCGGGTCGTGCGATAGCAGCGCCTGAGGCCCTTGGCGAGCGAGCGGAAATCGTCGGGATAGACGGCAAGCCCGGCGAAGGCTGGCCGCACCTCGAGCAAGGCCCGCATGGCGTCGGACGCCGCGCTCCGCTCCAGATTCTGCTCCGCCGCGTGCCGCCTTTTATGCAGCCAGGCGCGCAAGGATTGGATGGGGCCTTGGCCCGGCCCCGGTCCCGTCTCACGCTCGAGCTTGTCGACGGCGTCGATCAGGGCATGGGCGTCGCGCGCGGGGGCAAGACCTCTGGCGATGACGGCGAGCCTTTCGCTCAAATTGGCGAAGGCGGGCTCGGGCATGCCGGGCCGGACGAGCAGAAGCAGCGAGCGGAGCCGCTTCAGGCATTTGCGGGCATTGTGCACGCCGCTATGGCGTTCCGGCGGAGCAGCGAGCGCGCCATGGGCGATCTCAAGCTCGGCGAACGCCACGCGCCGCAATGCCTCGCTCATCGGCATTGCCGGATCGAGACGGTAACTCATCGAGTCCCCCTGAACTGCTTGAAACAACCCCCGAACCCACATGATCCCCGGGGGAGGGGTTTCCGGTCAAGCCCCAAACCGCGGACTCAGCCCTGTGGACGCTCTGTGGATAAATTCCGCCACGGCGCGGTCGCTTCAATCCAATTTTCCACGCGCGCTTCAGGGTCTTGGCCTGTCACAATGTCGGTGATGACGGCGACGGAATCGGCGCCCGAGGCCAGCACCAGGGGCGCGCGGTGGAGCGTGATGCCGCCAATTGCCACCAGCGGGCAGGCGATCTTGGCGCGCCACTCGGCGATGCGGGGCAGGCCTTGCGGCGGCCAGGGCATCGCTTTCAGCGTCGTCGCATAGATGGGACCGAGCGCAATATAGTCGGCCCGGGCGGCGAGCGCCGCCTCCAGCTCCTCGAAATTATGCGTGCTGACGCCGATCTTCACGCCCGCTTCCCTGATGGCGGGGAGATCGGTTGCGGCCAGATCCTCCTGGCCGAGATGCACGAAGCGCGCGCCTAATTCGATCGCCTCGCGCCAATAGTCGTTGACCACGAGGTCGCAGCGATGGCCCGTGCAGAGCGCGATTGCCCTTTCGATCTCGGCGCGGACGACGGTCGCCGGCTGGTCCTTGATGCGGAGCTGCACGAGCTTGATGCCGCGCGGCAAAAGGCGGGCGAGCCACTCCGTGTCGGGGACGATGGGGTAGAAGGGATCGAGGCTGATCACGGCCGGGCGAGACCAGGAGCGATCAGGACGCGTGATCGATCTTGAAGAAGGGCGTGCCCGCGACGGGCGTTGACGGCGCGGCCATGTCGCGCGGCTCGATCAGGCCGGCCTCGAAGGCGAGCCGTCCGGCTTCGACGGCCTTGGCGAAGGCCTCCGCCATTCTCACCGGATCGCCGGCTTTGGCGATCGCCGTGTTGAGCAGCACGGCGTCGTAGCCCATTTCCATGGCCTCCGCCGAATGCGAGGGCGTGCCGAGGCCAGCGTCGATGACGAGCGGGATGTCTGGGAAGTAGGCGCGGAGCGTCTTGAGCGCGTCCTTGTTGATGAGCCCGCGCGCCGAGCCGATCGGCGCAGCCCACGGCATCAGCACGTTGCAGCCGGCGGCGACCAGGCGCTCGGCGGCGCTCAAATCCTCGGTGGTATAGGGGAGAACCTGGAAGCCTTCGGCAGAGAGCGCCGTCGCGGCCTCGACGAGACCGAACAGATCGGGCTGCAAGGTGTCGTCGTTGGCGATGACTTCGAGCTTGATCCAGTCCGTGCCGAACAGCTCACGCGCCATCTGCGCGGTGGCGATCGCTTCTTTCGCCGTGCGGCAGCCTGCGGTGTTGGGCAGCACGCGGCAGCCCAGTCCTTCGATCAGCGCCCAGAAACCCTGGCCCGTCAGGGCTCGCGCCGATTCCCGCCTGAGCGATACGGTGACGATCTCGGCGCCCGAAGCTTCGACCGCCTGTTTTAGGCTTTCCGGCGAGGGATATTGCGCCGTGCCGAGCAGGAGCCTTGAGGCGAAACTCTTGCCGTAAAGGGTGAGCATCAGCCGCCCTGCCTCGGCGCCACGATCTCGATCTCGTCGGCGTCGGTCAATGGTGTCGCGCCGCGCGAAGGGGCGGCAACGAAGCTGCCGTTCACGGCCGTGGCGATCTTCGCTTCGGCAAAGCCGAGCCGCGCGCAAAGCTCATCGAGAGTCTTCGCATCGGTGGCGAAAGCCTCACCGTTGAGAAGGATCTTCAAGAAACACCTCCGGGTCCGTCGCGCCCGTATCGAGAAAGGCGGCGACCAGCTCCGCCAGCACCGGCGCGAGCAGAAATCCATGCCGGTAAAGACCGTTGACGTAGATATAGCCCTTCCGCGGGATAATCCTAGGCCGATTGTCGGGAAAGGCGGGCCTCGCTCCCGCACCCTGAAGCACGATCTCGGCCTCGGCGAAAGCAGGGTCGAGCGCATAGGCCGCCGACAGGAGGTCGAGCGCGGAGCGGAGCGTGATGGCGCCAATCTCCTCACTCTCGATCACCGTGGCGCCGATCATGTAGAGCCCGTCGCCCCAGGGCACGACATAGATGGGAAAGCGCGGATGCAACAGTCGCACGGGCCGTGCGAGATCGACCTCGCGGCTCTTGATCACGATCCTCTCGCCGCGCACGCCGCGAAGCGTCGGAAGATCGTCCTTGGCGGTGAGCCCGCGGCAATCGATGACGAGATCGGCGCCCTTCGGCATCTCGCCATCGCCGAGACGTAAAGCCACGCCTTCCGCGATGACCGCATCGAGCAGGAAGCGCAAGGCGGGCTCGGGCGCGAGATGGGCTTCCTCTTCGTAAAGCAGCGCACCCGCGAAACGATCGGCGAGGACCGGCTCGATTGCGGCAAGTTCCGCAGGCGAGAGACGCTGGTGCCCTCCCGTCATGCGGGCGAAGCGGTCGAGCTCCGTGCGGTCGCGATGCAGCGCCACCACAAGCGTGCCGTTGGTGACGGTGCCGGGATAGATCTCGCGCCACAGTGCGACCCCGCGCCTGCCGAGCTCGCGGATGACGCTTTCCGCGCTCTCCTCCTCGCAGCGGGGCGCCAGCATAGCGCCGGCATAAAGGCTGCAAGCTTCGGCGAAGGGTCGCGGCGATCGCTCATAAAGCGTGACGGCGTGACCGCGACGGGCCAGCAGAAGCGCCTGCCAGAGGCCAACCACGCCCGCCCCGCGGATTGCGATCGAGAGGGGTGTGCTCAACTTAGCGAAGCCTTGTGACGATCACGGATTTGGCTTGGAAGTCGATTTCCAGTTTACAATTTAAGAGGAGTTCGACGCCCAAAATGATTTCCTCCTGCGTCTTGCGGCGGCGCCGAGCAAGCCGTTCCTGCTCAGTCTCCCGAATGACGAGCGGAGATATGAAGGGCTCTTCGCCCAGCCAACTTATCCGACCTCTGCTGAGATGGAAGACTTCAGGCTGTTGGCTTGCCAATACGGCGCTGACCGAGTGTTGAATTGTGATTTGCAGGCCCATCCGTTCGGCCTGATATCGATCGATGATCAGCGATCCATTGAAGCCAGTGTCGATAAGGGCGGTTACCGGCTCCGGAAAACCACTCACGCTTAGCTTCACGAATGGCCGTTTGAGATCGTCGAGACTTCCGCGGATCGAATCAGGCTGCGGCAAACGGCGAAGCTCCTATGCGTAAGCAGCAGCCAGCCGTCTCGGCGCCGAATGCCTCAATGAATTTGAGGTGCACGTCCGAAATCGTGGAAGCTATGACGTAGTCACCTGATTGCAGGTTGATCATCACGTATTTACCGAAATGCTCCGGCTCGAGACGTCGTGCGACGAGCGAAAACTCTTCCGATCGGTCCTTAATCGCCGCGTCGATCGGCGATCCGATTTCCTGTCTCGTTCGCGCCCGCGCCATGGTTCCATCTCGCTCTGACAGCCTCGAAGGCAGGATAGCCCCTTACCAGGCGCTCGTCTAATCCCCCAGCGCCACGCCTTCGCGGCGCGGATCGGCGCCGCCTTCGAGCCCCTCGGGCGTCACCGCGATGATGTGCTCGCCGCTGGTCAAGGGGACGCGGCGGACGTCATGGCCCATAGCGTCGAGCGCGGCGGCGAGCGGGTCCCATGCGGCGCCGGGCTCGAGCAGCGCGGTTTTCTCGGTGCCGCCGAAATTGACGAGCGCGGCCGCTTGCGCGGGGTCGAGCCCCCAATCGACGAGCGCGACGATGGTCTTGACGTTGAAGAGAATGATCGCCGGGCCTCCGGGGCTGCCGAGCACAAAGCGCAGGCCG
>JALHTP010000341.1 GCA_022865725.1 Methyloceanibacter sp.
AGCTGATCCACCGGGACGACATGGTTTTGCAGCGGAAGAGTTGACGTGAGCGCGATCCCAAATAGGCCAGAAGCAAGCATCGAGCCGATGATGCTCTATATGGGGCGCCGCGCGCGAGAGGCGGCGCGCGAGCTTGCGCTTGCCTCGACCGCTGCGAAGAATGCCGCGCTCGAAGCCATGGCCGCGCGGATCGAGGCGGGGGCCTCCAAGATCATCGAGGCCAACGCCCAGGAGCTCGAAGCCGCGCGCGCCAAGGGGCGCGACGGCGCCTTTCTCGACCGGCTGATGCTGAACGAGGCCCGCATCGCCGCCATGGCATGCGGCTTGCGCGAGGTCGCGGCACTTGCCGATCCGGTCGGCCAGGTGATGGCGCGCTGGACGCGGCCGAATGGCTTGGAGATTTCCCGCGTGCGCGTGCCGCTCGGCGTGATCGGCATCATCTATGAGTCGCGGCCGAATGTGACCGCGGACGCCGCTGCGCTTTGCCTGAAATCGGGGAACGCGGTGATCCTGCGGAGCGGGTCGGAGAGCTTCCTGACCTCGCTCGTCATCGCCAATAATTTGAGCGAGGCTCTGGTCGCCAGCGGCTTGCCCGAGGCCGCGATCCAACTCGTGCCGACGGTCGATCGCTCGGCGGTGGGCTTTATGCTGGGCGGCCTTGGTGGCGCCATCGACGTGATCGTGCCGCGAGGCGGCAAGGACCTCGTCGCGCGCGTGCAGGAAGAGGCGCGCGTGCCGGTGTTCGCCCATTTGGAAGGTGTTTGCCACGTCTATGTGCATGCGGCGGCCGATCTCGACATGGCGAAGCAGATCGTGCTCAACGCCAAGCTGCGCCGCACCGGAATTTGCGGGGCAGCGGAGACGCTTCTCGTCGATCGGGGAGCGGCGGCTACGCAGCTCGCGCCGCTGGTCGAGATGTTGATCGAGGCGGGCTGCGAGGTGAGGGGCGATCCCGAGACGCAACGCGCCGACAGCCGCGTGAAGGTTGCCAGCGAGGAGGATTGGGCGAAGGAGTTCCTCGACGCCATCATCGCGGTGAAAGTGGTCGACGGCCTCGATGACGCCATCGACCACATCGCGCGCTACGGCTCGCAGCACACCGACGCCATCGTGACCGAGGACAAGAACGCCGCCGAGCAGTTCCTCGCCCGCGTCGACAGCGCCATCGTGCTGCATAATGCCTCGACCCAGTTCGGCGATGGCGGGGAGTTCGGCATGGGGGGCGAGATCGGCATCGCCACGGGCCGGTTCCATGCGCGCGGGCCTGTGGGCGTGGAGCAGCTCACGACCTTCAAATATATCGTGCGCGGCCAAGGCCAGACGCGCCCTTGAGCTTGGGGACGGAAATTGTCCAAAGACAAGAAGCGGAAGAAGGAGCCCCCTCACCCCAAACCTCTCCCCAAAAGGGAGAGGGTGAAGAAGCCGCGCCGGGACATCACGCGGCTGCCGATGGCGGCGCCCAATATGCGCATCGGGCTGCTCGGCGGCTCGTTCAACCCGCCGCACACCGCCCATCTCGAGATCAGCCTGACGGCGCTGAAGCGGCTTCGCCTCGACCAGGTCTGGTGGCTGGTCACGCCGGGCAACCCGCTGAAAGACCCCTCCAAGCTCGCGAGCCTCGATGCCCGCGTCGAAGCCGCGAGGGAGATGGCACGGCACCCGCGCATCGCCGTGACCGGCTTCGAGGCCGGAAGCGGCTCGGCCTATACGATCGACCTTCTCACCGCGCTGAAGCGCCGCTTTCCTGGAGTCAGCTTCGTTTGGCTGATGGGCGCGGACAACCTCGCCGAATTCCATCGCTGGCGCGCCTGGGAGGAGATTTTCGCCCTGATGCCGATTGCGGTGCTGGACCGGCCGGGATTCCGGCTCAAGGCCCGCGCGGGCAGGGCGGCGCAGCGTTTTGCCGTCTACCAGGTCGACGAATCAGATGCGGGCGGCCTCGCGCGGCTCGAACCTCCCGCCTGGTCCATCCTTACCCACACGCTGTCGGGTCTGTCTTCGACCGAGGTGCGCGCCAAGAAAGCCAAGAAGAAGAAGGCGAAGGGCAAGGACAAGGGCAACGACAAGAAGAGCAAGAAAAAAGCCAAGCGACACTAGCTATTGAAATTTTGCCGACGGACATACTATCTTTATGGGGAAGCGGTACCGTTACGCCCTGTCCCGCGTTGAGCAGGCGTATCGGCAGGAGCTGCTTCGTCGAGGAGCAATGGCAGAAGGACATTCACCAAAACATGCGCTCAGCTAGAGAGGGTGCCGAACGCGGTACACCTCCTAACGGATTCGCGTCATTTGGCGCGCATCCGAATCGTGTTCTCAAGATCGTGCTCGACACGCTCGATGCCGGTAAGGCGGAGAACGTCGCCGTCATCGACTTGAGAGGCAAGACCTCGATCGGCGACCAGATGGTGGTCGCCTCGGGGCGCTCGCAAAGGCATGTCGGGGCCGTCGCCGACCAGATCGTCAGAAAGCTGAAAGAGGAAGGCTTTGGCCGCGCCCGCATCGAAGGGGTGCCCCAATGCGATTGGGTGCTGATCGATGCCGGCGACGTCATCGTCCATATCTTTCGACCCGAGGTTCGTGATTTCTACAACCTCGAAAAGATGTGGTCGGCCGACAGGCCCATGGAGCGGCTGGTGATCTGATCCAAGGTTGCCTGGTTGCTAGGCCTTAGAGGCGAGTTAAGAATGCGGCTCCTGATCGCTGTCATCGGCAAGCTGAAACAGGGGCCAGAGCGCGATCTCTTCGCGCATTATCTCGGCCGCGCCGAGGCTGCGGGCCGGAAGCTCCATCTGTCGCCTCTCATCCTCATCGAGGTGGCGGAATCCAAGGCCGCAACCGCGAACGCTCGCAAAGAGGCCGAAGCGGAAACGCTCCTCGCCAAGGTGCCGCCCTCGCATAAACGGATCTGTCTCGACCCTGGGGGCGAGCGGCTCGGCAGCGAGGAATTTGCTAAGGCCTTGGCGAAGTTTCGCGACGGCGGCGCGCAAGGGCTCGCCTTCCTCATCGGCGGGGCCGACGGCCTCGGCCTAGCCGCCTTGTTCAAGGCCGACCTGGTCCTGTCGCTCGGCCCGATGATCTTGCCGCACGGGCTGGCTCGCATCGTCCTTGCCGAGCAGATCTATCGCGCGGCGACAATTCTTTCGGGCCACCCCTATCACCGGGCCTGAAAACCCCAAGGTTAAGGATTCGTAAGCGTTTTGCCTTGATTCTGCCGTACCGCTCCGCTGTCTTTGCCATCGGCTGAACGGCCAAAGGCGCATGGCGCATCCTGATCGATTGACTTCCTCACGCATCAGAT
>JALHTP010000342.1 GCA_022865725.1 Methyloceanibacter sp.
ACGAAGCTGCGCAGCAACCTCGCCTATTCGTTCGCGTGGCAAGATTACCCGTCCTATGCGCTCGGTTTCAACCCCGGCTCTGCCTCGGCCACCTCGCTGAACAGCGAAATGCAACAGGGGATTGTCAACCTGATTTGGAGTCCCTTTGCGCAATTACGCGACGGTGTCGTGGGAACCGGGTGGCTCGATGTCGGAATCGAGTACATCTACTCGGATCGAGACGTATTCGGAGGCTCCGAGTCGACCGCAGAGGCCGGCAACGGTCACGGCACCGCCAATCGGGTGATGGCTGCAGCGATCGCACGCTACTGACGCGCGCGCATCGGGCCATTGTCTACGCGTCTGTTTGACGTGCCCGATTCAGTTTGACCCTTGGCATGCCGGGGCGAGCAAGGTTCGGCGCGATCAACGGCTATGGCTCGAGCGTCGCCAGCGCGACCGCGAGGCGGCACGCGAGCGCGAACTCTGCCAGGTCCACATATTCCTTGATCGTGTGAATCTCATATTGGCCGCCGCCAATGGTCACCGTCGGCACGCCGTGCTTGTCCAGCCAGTTGGCGTCGAGGCCGCCGTTGGAGAAGATTGTGGTTGGACTCAGACCGAGTGACTCCGCCGCCGCCATGGCGTGCTTCACCACCGGCGCATCCTTTTTCAGCCTGAACGGTGGGTACGCGGCCTGATGGCTGAACTCAACTTCCGCGGTCCCCCCGCCGGCGTCCGTGATCTCCGCTTGCGCCTTAGCGAACATATCCCGATAGGCCTCGGTGATGGCGGCGGCGAACGTCGCGTCCTCACTCCGCGCCTCACCTTTGATGTGGACATAGTCGGTGACGACATTGGTGGCATCGCCGGCCTGCTTACCGTCCTTGCCGGAGAATACTCCGGAATTGCTGGTCCCGGTTGCATCTTGCTTGACCACCTTGCCAAACCAACCGCTGCGGTATGCTTCGGTCAGGGCCACGGCCGCTACCAACGTCGCCGAAATCCCTTGTTCGGGGGCAACGCCGGCGTGCGCGGCTTTACCGTGAATCTCCACCTCCCAGTTTTCCTGTCCGACCGCGCCGATGATCAGTTCGGTAACGAGCTTGCCGTCCACGTTGAAGCACATCTCCGCCCCGCCCAGGTCCGCGGGGTCGAGCTCGCGGGCACCATGCAGTCCACTCTCTTCGCGGACGGTGAATAGCAACGTGATCGGCGGGTGCGGCAGCGCGTGCTTCAGGAGCGTCTCGGCCAATGTCACCAGCACCGCGCAGCCCGTGCGGTTGTCGCCGCCCAAGCCGGTAGTGCCGTCGGAGACAATCCGGTCGCCCTCGCGCTTCGGCGTGGCGCCGGCGCAAAGCGGCACCGTGTCGAGATGCGTGGCGAACAGGAGGCGCGGGCCGGGTCGCGTACCGGGCAGATCTACGAGCAAGTTGCCGGTCTGCGTCGGCAACGGGATGCGCGCGTTCGCGTCGTCGAAGCGGATGGAGGACGCGGGCACGCCGACTCGCTGCAGGTCTTCGGAGACCGCAGCGGCGATGGCCGCCTCCTGGCCGGTAATACCCTCTACCGACAGGAACTTCATCAAGCGGTCCTCGGCTGCTTTCACGTCCACGGAAGCGGTGATGCTCATAGTGCAGTTCCTTGCTGCTTGCGTGAGGTGCTGTCGGCCTGATCCTTCCGCCAACAGGATCCTGCGCTTGTCGCCACGGTCTTAGGGTGAAGACGTCTTGCGCTGCGCGTCAATGTGGCCCCCAGGGAAGTCCCAAGAGGTACCAGGCGGCGAACAGGAGCGTCCAAAGAACGCCTATCCACATAACGTAGGGCAACATCAATGCGACGATTGTCCCCACACCCGCGCTCCGCTGATATTTCTGCGCAAATCCGACAACCAACGCGAAGTACGCATTGAGCGGCGTAATCGAATTGGTCGGCGAGTCGCCCACACGATAGGCGGCCAGCACGGCAGCGGGATCGACTGCAAGCTGTACGAACAGGGGCACGAAGACCGGTGCGAAGATGGCCCATTTGGCGATCGCGGGAGTGAAGAACAGGTTCAGGATCGTAACCACCGCGATAAAGCCGAGCAGCAGCCACAGGGTACCTATATTCGCGCTTTTCAGCGCGTCGGCCATCGTGACGGCCATGAGGGTCGGTATGTTGCTGTAGTTGAAATAATCTATGAACTGGCTGATCACGACAAAGAGAAGGATGGTGCCCGCCAGCCCGGAAACTGCCTTCGTCATAGCGTCGATGACATCGGTGGCGCTGTCGACGGTTTTCGCTCCGATCCCATAGGCGATACCCGTCACCAGGAACAACATCATGATCGCACCGATCAACCCGTTCATGAACGGTGAGTCTCCGATGAGGATATCCGTCTTTGGGTTGCGCAGGGGTGCGCCTGAGGGGAACGTCAAGAGGGCGAAAAAAAGTAAAACCGCGATGAAACCGAGAAGGGCAAATTTTAACCCCCGTGACTCCGCGGCAGAAAGCTGGCCATCGCATTGGGCGCTTGCCTTCGTGCTCCGTTGCGCGCCCTGATATTTGCCCAGCCGAGGCTCGATGATGCGCTCCGTCACGAGTGCGATGATGACCGTGAGAAGCACGACGGACACGATCGAGAACCAGATATTGGCGGTGAGATCGATAGAAAGGGTCGGGTTGACCATATGAATGGCGTCGTTTGTCAGCTCGGTGAGCACGGCATCGAGCGGCTTGATCATCATGTTCACGTTGAATGCGCTGGCGACCCCTGCAAATCCCAAGCCCAGCCCGGCAATGGGATTTCGACCAAGGCTCAGAAACGCTGCACCTGCCAATGGAATTAAAACCAAATAGCCAGCATCCGAAGCGATGCTCGACATGATGCCGACAAAGGCGAGAATGTAGATCAGCGCCCAGCTCGGTGAAACAGCAACCAGCTTGCGAATCAATGCATCGACGAGGCCGGACTCCTCGGCGACGCCTACGCCCAACATGGCGACGATCAAGAGTCCGATGGCGGTGAAACCCAGGAAATTCGGCACGAGCCGCGTATAAATGTGACGAATTCCATCAGCAGTCATCAGGCTGTTGGCGGTGGTCGTGGCCGTTTCAACGTCGTGCGTATCCGGATTGATGACCTGATACGAGACGCTCGCTCCCAACACATACAGAATGTGGGAGAGCGCCATCACGAGAGCGATGAGGATGAGAAAAATCAACACTGGGTGGGGAACGCTGTTCCCCACCCGCTCGACCGCATCCAGAAGGGCCTGCATCGCAGTCTTGGATGCATCAGTCTTCGGTGCCTTTCTTGGCCGGCTCATCGTGGCACGCGGCCTTGCCGAAGCTATTTCTCTTTTCCGCGCTTTGACTTGGGTGGTGGATCGCTCGGCAATTGTCCCGCAACGTAATCGGGCAGCCGGCTCGCCGGGATGATCGCAAGCAATGCGAGGGCCGCCATGATAAGCAGCCCGATCTTCAGCGCCCGTAGCCGCGACTGTGTGTTCACCCGCACTGCTTCCTGGACCTGCTCAGGTGTCGCGGTGGTGCCTTGCATCACGCTTTGCAGCTGGTCATTACTTACGAAGTTGATGCTGTCGAGATTGATCTGAGACTGGATCTCGGGCGGCAGTTTGGGATTCGCGGCGATATTGGTGAGGATGAGCGCGCTCAACAGTCCGACGAGCAGCGCACCCGACACCGCCGTTCCGACGGCGGCCGCGAGGTTGTTCGCGGTCCCGCGTAGCGACCCAACATCACCAGCGAGCTCTTTCGGCGAGGCCGTGACCAGCACGTTGAACAACAGCGTGACCAAGGCCCCCTGCCCGATACCGAACATGACGAGGCCCAAGAGGACGGGAACCGCGCTCCAATCATTGCGCACGACAAAAGCGAGCCACACCAGCGCGGCCGTGCAGAGCATGAAGCTATAACGTCCGATCTGCCGGGGGGTAAAACTGTCGTAGAAGCGGACGACCAGCATCGCTGTGAAGAACACCGTGAGGTTGAACGGCATCATGGCGATGGCCGTGGCGAGCGGCGTACGGCCCTGGACGATCTGGATATAGAGCGGCACTGAGAAATTCAGAGCAGCCTCCAGCGCGACGACGGAGAACATTGCGTACACCGCGGCCCGCTCCTGGGACGAATCGATCACTTCCAGCGCGAGAAGCGGCGTCTTCCCTGCCTCCTGCCGTCTGTGAGTCCACATCAGGAAGGCCTGACCGAGCACGATGCCGAGTACGATAAAGATCGGCGCCGGGGATAGGCCAAGGAGGTCGAACGGCGCGTTAGGCCCAGCCAGTCCGAGGCCCCAGCGGTTCAAATTGTTGAAGCCGAAGCTGATGAGGATGATGGCGCTCGCGGCCAGGACGACTCCGACCATGTCGATCTGCACATCGGGACGCCCCTGGTCGCGCCGGAGACGGAAGCTCAAAAGGAAAACAATGGCCGAAACCACGATCAGAATTCCGAAGGCCGGACGCCAGCCGATGAACGTGCCCAGAATGCCGCCGATCACGAACGCCAACACGCCCGCGGCCGCGCGCGCCGAGCCGAGCGCTCCAAGCGCCGTCGCTTGCTGGCGGCCCTTGTAGTTTTCGGCGATGAGCGCCACCAGCGACGGCACAATCACCGCGCCGGCCGCGCCGCAAAGCGCCTGGGCCGTAATCATCAGAGGCGCGGTGGGGCTGAAGGTCATCAACACCTGTGACGCGCCGAACACAAGAACAGCCGCGCGGAACACGTACAGCGCCCCAAAGCGCTGGGTGAGCTTGGCGCCGAGCATGACGAAGCCGGCAACCAGCATCGAATAGGCCACGATGCCGGTGGCGATGGTCGTCGGCGGAACACCGAAACTTTTGACCATTCCCCCGAGCGCGACCGGCAAGGAGGCGACGTTGAAGGACATGATCATCTGGCCGAGCGCAATCGCGATCATCGGCACCCATGATTCCTGCGCCTCGATCCCTCGGTGGCTTTTAGTAGCGGAAGGTGTTGTCATCTTATTACGCCCCTGCTTCTTTCCTGAGTTCCTTGGTATTCGACCACGATCAGCGCCGCCCAATTTCAGACAATCGCACGAATCCGAAGTTCAAGCCCGCGCTTTGTCTTCAGCCACCGCTTCCGGTTTAGACAGGAACAAATCCATGCCCAGCCGCTGCGACAAATATTTCGCGACGAGTTGACCCTTTACGCTGTTGCCGGCGCTGTCGAGTGGCGGGGCAAAGGTACCAAGCCCACCTTTGCCGGGAGAGACTGTCACGATCCCCCCGCCAATTCCGCTCTTTCCAGGCAGGCCGATATCATAGAGCCAGTCGCCGGACGTTTCGTACAGCCCGGCGGTCGTCATCACGGCAAGCGCATAGTGGCAGACGGCCGCGTCGACGACGCGTTCCTTGGTGATCGGATTCACGCCGCCGTCAGCCAAGGTGGCGCCCATGATGGCTAGGTCCTTGGCGCTCACGTTCAGCGAGCACTGCTTGGTGTAAAGGTCGGTCGACTGCGCCGGATCGAAATAGATTCGACCAAAGCTCTGAAGCAATCGTGCGATACCCTGGTTGCGGTAGTTGGTCTCCGAGGCGGAAACATAAACCTCCTCGTTGAGCGGAAGCGTTCGGCCGGCGAAGCGTGACAAGCCATCGTGAATGAACTGCCATTTGGCATCGAGGGTCGCGCCGGGGACCAGGCTAGTTGTTGCGATCGCACCAGCATTTACCATCGGGTTCGTCCGACCGTCTGCACTTTTTTCGATGGCAGCGAGCGAATTGAACGGAAGTCCGGTGGCGTTGGACCCTAGCTTCTCGCGGGCTTGCTCGGCGCCCATCACCTGACAAACCAGCGCAAATACGAACGGCTTGGAGACGCTCATAATAGAAAATTCATGGTCTGTGTCACCAACCGCATACACGTTGCCGCTGGTTCCTACGACGCACACCCCGAACAGTTCGCTTGGCACACTGGCAAGTGCTGGATAGACGTCGGAGTTTTTTCCGTCGGTGTTAGACTTAAAGCGCTCGTGAGCCTCTGCTACCAACGCTGTCACGAATTCTCGTGGCGGCAAGCTGCCGGTCGAGACATAATTGACACTATCGGACTGCGATTCCATTTATTCCTCCCGACGTTTTCTTCAGGGTATCGCAATGAAAGGCTAGAACGTCATCCTGCGCCTCTACGGCCCGCTCGAGCCGTGGTTCGACAAGACGTGGAAGCGCGGTGAAATCGGGCACCGAAATTAGATGATTCCTTCAGCTAATCAATGCGGATGAAGTTCTCGGTACACACAGCTCTCGGCAATGTCACGGTAACTCAGATAGAGCACGATCGGGGCTTACGAGCAAACAACAGGGCGGAGAACTCGCATCAGCCGATACGACGCCGAGAACGAAAACTGCAGCGGTTCAAATCACCCGGCTCAGCCCAACGTTTCCTCGCC
>JALHTP010000343.1 GCA_022865725.1 Methyloceanibacter sp.
AGCAGCAGCCAGGCAGCCGCTACATTGACGGAATAAAAAGTTGCTATGGTCGCGACGATCGACAACCACAGCATAACGACTTCAATGAACGCCAGGTCCGGACGGCGCAGCCCGAAGAAGATCGGCGTCCAGGCGGCATTCAGTACCAATTGCACGAGATAGATCGCAAGCGGCAGTGCGGCGCTTGCGAAACCAGACGTCCGCCATACCAGCCACCCGGAAACGGCAATGGTCAGGTAGAGAACGGTCCAGGCCGGGGCGAACACCCAGTTCGGCGGCCGCCACGACGGCTTGGCTAGCCGCTCATACCACTCGCCGGGACGAAACGCCGCGCCGGTCGCAGCCGCGAGGAAGCAGGCGCCGACGAAGCCAATGAGTACGATGATCGAGGAGATGTCCATCTTGGTACCTTACCGTCGGAGACGTCTCAGCAGGATCAGCGCCCAGTAACATCAGCCGGTGCTGGCTTGTGCCTCGGCGTCTTCGAAATCAAGGAGGATCTAGGGCGTGACCACAACGACCGCTGAGCAGGCCGCCCGCCCTTGCTGGCGATAGCTGTGCGGAAAACCGGAGTCGAAATACATGGAATCGCCTTCGCTGAGCATCGTGTCGTCGCCGTCAATGGTGACGACGAGTTGTCCAGTGATGACGTAGATGACCTCTGCGCCCGCGTGTTTGTGGGGCTCCATTGGTTTTGCGTGCGCTTTGAATTCCGCGTAGTAGGCCTCCATCTTGCGATCGGTCACCGGAAAATCGAGACTCTCGAAGAAATAGGATGGCGATTCCTCACCGGGGCGATCTGGCAGGCGCAAACGATCCTTCTTTCTGACAACCGCGAGCGTCGGCGTTTCGCTTGAATCGACGAAGAAATGTTCGAGGCCGACGCCGAAGACCAGCGCGATCCTAAGCAGCGTCGGAAGGGTCGGGATCAGCTTGCCGCGCTCGATCTTCGACAACAGACCTGCTGACAGGTCCGTGTGCTCCCCGAGCTGCACCAGGCCTAGCTTCCTTTTTGTGCGCAGCGCGCGGATCTTCTGACCGATCCCGTAGCTCCCAAGGCCGACCGCCAGAGTCTCTGACAGCATGGCTCACGTCCTTTTTCGATTGACGATCAAAACGTCACGGTGATCTTGTATCATAGATAAAATAAGATATCGTATCACGATAATGTGCGTTTCATTCAATGATGTTTAATCTAAACTCAATCGTGACGCTCCCGCGAGAAGCGGCCCAGCAACGAGCAAAAGCGACAATGAGTCGTCGAGTTACGGACAAGAAGGGTTTTTCCATTCCGCTGAATGGGCTTCGCGCCTTCGAGGCGGCGGCGCGGCATATTTCAATTAAAGAGGCGGCGCTCGAACTCAGCGTGACGCCGTCCGCCATTAGCCACCGACTCCGTATTCTCGAAGACACCCTTGGCCATGAACTGTTGCGCCGGGTCGGGCCACGCCTCGAACTGACGGAAGCAGGAGAGGCACTTGCCCCGGGGCTGACCGCCGGCTTCACTCGGATCTACGGCGTCTTGAGTAATTTTCGGCGCGACAATTGA
>JALHTP010000344.1 GCA_022865725.1 Methyloceanibacter sp.
GTGTCGGGATCGAGCGAAGCCGTGGGCTCGTCGAGCAGGAGAAGCTCCGGCGCGTTGAGCAGCGCCTTGGCGAGCCCGACGCGGGTCTTCTGGCCGGCCGACAGCTTGCCGGTCGGGCGGTCGAGCAGCGGGACGATCTGCAAATCCTCAGCGATATAGGCGATGCGCTCGCTGACATTGCCGACGCCGTAAAGGCCGGCATAGACGGTCAGGTTCTGCTTGACGGTGAGCCGCGCCGGCAGATCGACATACGGGCTCTGGAAATTCATCCGTTGGGCGACGGCGCCGCGGTTCCGGCTGATATCGTCGCCGAACACCCTAACCTCGCCCGAGCTCGGCATCACCAGGCCAAGCAGCATGGCGATGGTCGTGGTCTTGCCGGCCCCATTGCCGCCAAGCAGCGCGACCGTCGTGCCCTGCTCGAGCTTGAAGGAGATATGGTCGACCGCGGTGACGGCGCCGTAGCTCTTGGTGAGGTCGCGCACCGCCACGGGGACGCTGGCGTCGGGGACGTTTGCCTCGACGGACGCCCCTGCGACGCTTGCGCGCGCCTCACGGCTCGAACGTGTCACTCTCTCGTCCATCGCCTTGCGCTGCTCGTCCGCTTTGTCGGAATTATGGCTCTTACGCCATGCTAGACTTCACCTATGGCCGCCTTCGACAATAGTCAAACCATACGCCGCGCCGCGGCGCCCGAATGGCGCGGGCAAGGCGAGAGCCGCTTGCGGCTGCAGACCATCCTCCGTCTGCGCTGGCTCGCCGTGCTCGGCCAAAGCCTGACGGTGGTCGGCGCCTATTGGGTGCTCGGCATCGATCTGCCGATCGGCGGCTGCCTCGCGGTCATTGCCCTGTCGGCCTGGATCAACGTCGCGCTCCGCATCCGCTATCCGGCAAGCCAGCGGCTCCGCAGCCATTACGCCTTCATCATGCTCAGCTACGACATTTTGCAGCTTGCGGCCCTGCTCTATCTGACCGGCGGCCTGGAAAATCCGTTCGCCTTTTTGCTGATCGCGCCGGTCACCGTATCGGCCTCGACCTTGCCGCTCAGGATCACCGCGGCGCTCGGCGCGCTGGCCATCGCCGCGGCGACGGTGCTGACGAGCTTCCACCATCCGCTGCCCTGGTTCCACCATGCCAACCTGCTGCTGCCCTTTCCCTACGTGATGGGCGTATGGGCGGCGGTCGTTTCCGGTATTCTCTTCATCGCCTTCTATTCCTGGCGCACGGCAGAGGAGGGGCGGCGCATGGCCAAGGCCTTGGCCGCGGCCGAGATGGTGCTCGCGCGCGAGCAGAAACTCTCGGCGCTCGACGGCCTGGCCGCGGCGGCGGCGCACGGGCTGGGCACACCGCTCGCCACCATTGCGGTGGTGACCAAGGAGCTGATGCGCAACGCCAGGCCGAGCGACCCGCATTACGATGATCTGGTGCTGTTGCGGGCGCAGGCCGAGCGCTGCCGCCACATCCTTGCCGAGCTCGCCGGCGGCGGCGAGCAGCACGACCTCATCGTGTCGCGGCTCCCCTTGAGCCATTTGATCGAGGAGGTGGTGGCGCCGCACCGCCTGGTCGCCGTGCCGATTGAGGTCAAGACCAAGCCGGCGCAGGAAGGCGCGCCCCGCGGCTCGCTACAGGAGCCGGTGACCGAGCGGAACCCAGGCGTGCTTTACGGCCTCGGCAATCTCGTGGAGAACGCCATCGATTTCGCCGCGAGCAAGGTCGATGTCGAGGCGCGCTGGTCGAAGGACGAGGTGACCATCGTCATCGCCGACGACGGGGAAGGCTTCCCGCCGCATGTGCTCGAGCAGCTTGGCGAGCCCTTCGTCACCACGCGGCGCGCTCCCACCGAGAGGCAGGAAGCCTCGGACGAGCATATCGGCATGGGGCTCGGCTTCTTCATCGCCAAGACGCTGCTGGAACGGTCGGGCGCCAGCCTCGAGCTTGCCAACCGGCCGCAGCCCAAAGGCGGCGCCGTGGTCACCGTGAGCTGGCCGCGATCGAAATTCGAGCGCGCCCCCGATAAAGCCGCCTTCAA
>JALHTP010000345.1 GCA_022865725.1 Methyloceanibacter sp.
CGCTCGCGCGCTCGAGACGAGGACGGCGGCGCTGCTCACAAGCTCGGTCGATCTGCTGAAGACCCTGGGGGTCTGGTCCAGGCTTGCGAGCGAGGCTGCTCCGCTGAAGGCCATCCGCATCATCGACGCCTCGCGCAGCCTCTTCCGCGCGCCCGATATCGAGTTCAAGGCGAGCGAGCTCGGGCTCGAGGCGTTCGGCTACAACATTGCCAACACTACTCTCACCGAGGCGCTCTATGAGCGGGCGCAAGAGATCCTGCCCGCGGTCGTGCGCGCGAGCGTCACCGGGATTGCCGTCGAGGACGGCAAGGCCGTCCTGACCTTGAGCGATGGTGAGCCTCTCTCCGCGCGCCTCGTGGCCGGCGCCGACGGCAGGCGCTCGATCTGCCGGCAGAGCGCCGGCATCGGCGTCAGCGAGCGGCGCTACGATCAGGCCGCCATCGCCACGAGCTTTCGCCATTCGGCTCCGCATGCGGACGTCTCGACCGAACTGCACAAGGAGGAAGGATCGTTCACCACCGTGCCGCTCCCCGATCCTCGGGCTTCGAGCTTGATCTGGGTCGGCGGTCTGCAGGAGGTGGCGCGCCTGATGCAGCTCGACGAAGAAGGCTTTCTCGATACGCTGAGCGAGCGCCTCGGCGGACTTCTTGGCGCCATCTCCGGCGTCGGCCCCCGTAGCGAGTTTCCGGTGGCCGGCCTCACCGCCGATCGCCTCATAGCGAAGCGCATCGTGCTTCTCGGCGAGGCCGCGCATATCCTGCCCCCGATCGGCGCGCAGGGACTCAATCTCGGCTTCCGCGACGCCGCCGCTCTGGCCGATTGCGTCGCCGATGCGCTGCACAAGCGCCGCGATCCCGGCGGCGAGGACGTGCTCGAGGCTTATGCGAGCTCCCGGCGGCTCGACATCATGACGCGCACGCTCGGCGTCGATCTCCTCAGCCGCTCGCTGCTCACCTCGCTGCCGCCGTTACAAGCGGCGCGCGGGATCGTCCTGCATGGGCTCAAGACGCTGCCCCCGTTGCGCCGCGCCGTCATGCGCGTCGGACTCTCTCCGCCCAATGAGCTGCCGAGCCTGATGCGGCCGGGCTCGGGTTGAGCCACGGTCCGGGCTTGACGGCGCTGCCCCTTATTTGCCACCACCTCGTGCGTCTTTCGCTCATCGACCTCTAGAGCCAACAACACGGAGCGCGCCCCTCGTGGCCAAAAGCGCCGACATCTCCTTCCTGCTCGATTTGCGCTACCGGCTCGAATATCTCGGCTTGCGCACCCTGGTCGGCATCGTCCGTCTGTTCCCGATCGATCTTGGCGGCTCGATCTCGGCCAAGATCTGGCGCTTCCTCGGCGCGCGCAACCGCCGGCATAAGCGCGCGCTCGCCAATCTGGAGCGCGCCTTTCCCGACAAGACCCCCGAGGAGCGTGAGCGCATCGCGCTTGCCGCGTGGGAAAACCTTGGGCGGGTGATGGTCGAGACCATGAATATCGATCGCATCCTGAAAGAGCCCGGCCGGCTGCATACCACCAACGGGCATTGGATCACCCGCTACAAGGAGAAGATGGGGCCGGTCCTCATCGTCACCATGCATATGGGCAATTGGGAGCTCGGCATGTGGCCGGTGATGCTGGCCGGGGTGCGGCCGGCGGGCGTGTACCGGCAGGTGAAGAATCCTTACGTCGACCGCTATCTGCGCGCCCAACGCGAGGGCCTTTATCCCGGAGGCCTGTTCGGCCGGGGTCGCGCCGCGGGCCAGGACGACACCCAGAAGACCGCGCGCCTGATCATGGACTATGTCCGCCAAGGCGGCCGGCTCGGCTTCATCTCCGATCTCTATGACGCACATGGAGTCGCGGTGCCGTTTTTCGGCTATCCCGCCAAGAGCATGCCGATTGCCGCCATGATCGCGCGGCGGGTCGGCGCCCGCATCTGGATCGGGCGCTGCATCCGCATCGGCAACCGCGCCTGCTTCGACATCAATGTCAACGAGCTCCGGATCCCCCGCACCAGCAATCAGGCCGAGGACATCCGCTCCATCACAGCGGCGATCCAGCGCCATTTCGAGACTTGGATCAGAGAAACGCCAGAGCAATTCATGTGGTCCAACCGGCGCTGGTCTTGATTCTCGGCCGCAACTGCCGTTGACAGCACCCCCAGGCTTCGCTCTTATTCTTGAGAAAGACTCGGGGGAACAGGGTTCCGTTATGGACAGTCGAAGCGCCAAATATCAGATCGGCCAGGTGGTCCGCCACCGGGTCTATCCGTTTCGCGGCGTGATCTTCGACGTCGACCCGACCTTCAGCAATACCGAGGAGTGGTACCGCTCCATTCCGCAGGAGGTCCGGCCCAACAAGGATCAGCCCTTCTATCATCTGCTCGCGGAGAACGCCGACACTGAATATATCGCCTATGTGTCGGAGCAGAACCTCATACCCGACGCGTCGGACGAGCCGCTGCGCCATCCACAAGTGGCCGAGCTGTTCGAGGATCTGAAGAACGGCGTGTTTCGCTTTCGCTTCCTGCAGGAGCACTGAGCCGCCTCAAGCCGCGACGCCTCAAGCTGCCCGAAAAGCGAAAGGCCGCCCCGGAGATCCGAGGCGGCCCTTTTGATTCACGATCGCAGAGTTTGACGACGCTCTATGGCACCGCCACGGGAGTGGGCGCTTTCTTCTGCTGCGCCGTGGTGGCGTTCTGGGCCGGAGGCTGGCCGGCAGCCTGAGGAGCAGGCGCGCCGGTCGGGTCGGCGGCGCCCTTCTTCTGCTCGGCCTCGGCGGCCTTGGCGGCGAGCTCGGCCTGGCGCTTGCGGAACATCTCCATCAGCTGGCGGCGCGACTCTTCGTATTTGACGCTGTCGACCGGCGCACCGTCATAGGCCTTGGCGAAGCCCGTCAAAGGCACCGGAAAGCCCATGGTCTTCTGCTGGATGTTCATGGCGGCCACGACCATCTGCTTGCCCTTGCGCATGCTGTCCATCAATTCCTTGGTCAGCTCGAGCTGCACTTGGCAGCTGGTGGGGAAGCAGATCGTGTATTGCAGCTGAATTGGCTGCTGCTCATCGATCTTGAGTTGCACGCCGGCCGGCATCACCAGCGCGTAAGCCGTCGGCACCCTGACGAGAAGCTGCTGCTTGTCCTCGCCCTCCACCTTGCGCACGGCGGCGGCGATCAGGACCATGCCGGTATTCGGCTCAAGTCCCTCGTGATTGACGAGGCAAATTTCCTTCTGCTGGGTCTGCTCGCTCTTCATGCAGAGCTTGACCCAGGCATCTTCAGGCGGCGTCCCGTTGGCTGCCGTCGGAGCCGCCCCGGCAGCATCGGCTGCCGGCGCGCCTGCCGCAGGTGGCGCTTTCGGCACTGGAGTGGTTTTGACCGCCGGCGTCTCTTGGGCCACGGCCTGAGGCGTCGCGAGCGCCAAGGCGAGCGCACCAGCGCCAGCGAACAGCGTCAGTCGAGCCACGTTGCGGCTCAGCATATTCCATCGATCCCTGGACCAGATCATTAATCGACCTTTCCTCTTTTCGCGGGCTGGTTCAGGTCTATTGCATGACCTCATGCCCCGCGTCCCGTGCTGATAGGGTCAATACCCGAAATGAGGCGTAGACGTGGCTGCGAGCCTTGCAACGGAGGACTTTCGC
>JALHTP010000346.1 GCA_022865725.1 Methyloceanibacter sp.
ACCACCATTGCCGGCTGCTGCGCTGTCCCCTTGCACCGTAGCCGGATTGTCGAGGCTGTCAGAGCCTTCGAACTCGATCGACTTGAGGTCGAGAGCGACGACGGCGCGCTCGATCGACTTGGTCTGGTCGAGCAAGGCCGTGACCACGCGCTGGACGACGGCGTTGCCCGCCTCGTTCCCCTCGCCGATCATCTGATCGTAGGACTCAGTGGTCAGCGCGCGTAAGTACATCGCGTTCATGGCGTCCATGGTCGCATCGAGCTTGGCCCTGACTTCGGCATCGATTTCGGGCGACTTCGCCTTGACCAGGTCGGACACGCTCGAGCCCGTCACCAAGCTCCTGTCGGCGCGGCGATAGGTGCCGAGATAGACGTTGCGGATGCCGAGAGCGTCGAAGAAGTGGGAGGTATGCGTGTTGTCGGAGAAGCAATCGTGCTCCTCCTCAGGATCGTGGATCATGAGGCCGAGCTTGATGCGCTCGCCGGCGAGTTCGCCGTAAGAGAGGCTGCCGAGCCCGGTCATGATCGCGGTGAGCCCCGCCTCATCGCTGCCTTTCTCGATCGTCTTGCGCGCCTCGCCGTTCGCGCCCCATTGCGCCGCCATCCAGGCTAGGTCGTCGACGAGCAGATCGGTCGCGGCGCGGAGATATTGGGCGCGCCGGGCGCAATTGCCGTTAGTGCACGTCTTGGTGTCGAAGTCGCTCGCCGGCCGCGCTCCGTTGCCGGGCCCGGTGCCGTTCAAATCCTGGCCCCATAGCAAGAACTCGACGGCGTGATAGCCGGTCGCGACATTGGCTTCGACGCCGCCCGCTTCTTGCAGTTGCTCGGCCAGCAGCTCCTTGGTGATCTTGGAGGTGTTGAGCTTCTTGCCGCCGATGGTGAGCGTGGTGTTGGCGATTACATTGGCGACGTAGAGCTCGTTCTCCGGCGATTCGGTGCCGTAGGCCTCGGCCACATAGTCCATCAGGCCCTCGTCGAGGGGCCAGGAGTTCACCCTGTCTTGCCAATCGTCAACGATGGCGTTGCCGAAGCGATAGGCCTCGGTCTGCATGTAGGGGATGCGGGCGGCGATCCAGGCGGCGCGCGCGGCGCGGAGATTGTCCTCGGTCGGCTTGGCGATGAAGGCGTCGACCGCGAGCTTCAGCGTGTTGGCCGTGTCGAGGGAGTCGGTATAGCCGGCTTGCGCGATATCCGCGTAGACCTTCAGCACGTCCTTGGCCGCCGGCTCGGCACGAGCTGGCGCGATCCCGAGGCTGGCGGCGAGACCAACACAAAGAGTGGCAGCGGCAAGCGGCCGGGCCATCGACAATCGTCCGAACATTTTCATCCCTTCTTGGCCGAGGCTCCTCCCCGGTCTTGGCAGGCAAGTCTTGGCAGGCAATTGCCCGCGATTGGAAAATACGGCGGCCCTCGAGCGCGAACCTTCGGGCCGCCGTAGGTTGAGATGAGGAAACATCCGCGCTTTGGCTTGGATGTCTCAGGCGTCCGGGCTGGGCAGCCGGATGCCTTGTCAAAACCCTAGCGCAACCGGTAACATGCACGAAGTGAACTCTTTTCAGCAGAATTATTGCAGGCCATGCACCTAAGGGAAGTCGACGCCAACCTCTTGGTAACGCTGGACGCTTTGCTGGTGGACGCGAGCGTCACCCGCGCCGCCGAGCGGCTTGGGCGCAGCGCCTCGGCCATCAGCCATGCCCTGGCGAAGCTCCGCAAAATCTTTGCCGACGAGCTGTTCGTGCGGGCCGGCCAACGCCTCGTGCCGACCGCCAAGGCCATGGAGCTCGCGCCTACGGTCCACGTCATCCTCGCCGGCATGGAGAGCCTGCTCAGGCCGAACAAGCCGTTCGACCCGTCGCAGACCAACCGCGACTTCGCCGTGGCGGCGAGCGAGGCGGGCGAGCTCATTCTGGTGCAGCCGCTGCGCCAGAGGCTCCAGTCTCTGGCGCCGAGCGTGCGCGTCGGCTGGACGCCGTCGCATAGCGAGGAGAATATCGACGCGCTGCGTCACGGACGCTGCCATTTCCTGATCGACATCGAAGGCGCGCCCCTCTTGGCGCCGGACATCCGCGTGTCCAAGCTGTTCGACGACACGCTCGTCACGCTCACCCGGGAGAGACATCCCTTCGCCAAGCGAAAGCCGAACGCCGCGGCGTTCGCCGCGTCCGGCCACATCGCGGTGAACTCGCTCCCCACCATCGAGCTGATCGACCCCGTGCTGCGGCAACAGAAGCTCGCCTGCACGGTTTCCTCGCGCGTCTCCTCGGTGCTGGTCGGGCTTCTCCTCGCGCTGAACAGCGACGGGCTCCTCACGCTTCCGGCCTCGCTCGCCGCGATCCTCGAAAAGGAATTCGGGCTGGTCCGCATTCAGCAGCCCTTCGGTCCCATCGCCTTTCCGTTGAGGCTGATGTGGCATTCAAGCTACGACCGCGACGAATGCCATGAATGGGTGCGTGGAGAGTTCGCCAATCTGGCGCGCGAGATGGGAAGCGCGAGTTGAGAGGATCGTTTGCTGGTCGACGCCGACCGACCTCGCCAAACTCCTGCTCCTGGTCGGGCGGGCCTGGCGGGGCCAGAGCAGCCTCTTTCTCCTGCCAGAAACGGCGCGGGAGATGCTTAACCCGCAAAATGGCGGCGCGCCGCCGCGCTTTATGGCTGGCCTAAGCTCGGCGCCCTGGAAGATTAAATTTCGCGCCGGCTTGATCCGGACCCCCCCATCCTCTGGTTTCCGTCACAAGGCTCGATTACGATGGGACAATCCCGTCTGCCGAGAACGGGTCCCCGGAGGACGTCAATGCCCACTTGGTTTCGCGCCGGCATGTTCGCCGCGCTGCTCGTTTTCGTCACCACCCCTTCCCAAGCCGCCGAGAAGACTTTCCAAGACGACGCGCTCAACGACGCCGCGATCACGCTCGAGGCCGACCTCAAGGGCGAGGCCGGCACCGTCGAGAAGCCGCTTGCCAAGCTGAAGCAGGAAGCGGACGCGCTGCTGAAGAGCCAAGACCTCGACGGCGCCGCCAACGTCTACGTCCAGATCGTGACCGTCGCGCCGAACGACGCCAAGGGCTGGCGCAGGCTCGCCGATATCTGGCTGCTCATCCCCAAGACCGACGAGGACGACGGCTCGACCCGCGTTGAGCGGGCGCGGACTGCGGCCTATATCGCCTATCAGCGGGCGACCTCGCCTGATGAGGAAGCGGCCTCCCTGGTCACGCTCGCCAGCGCCTTCGCCAAGCGGGAAGAATGGCGCTCGTCGCTGAATGCGCTGAAGCTTGCGCTCGATCTCCACGACACGCCCGAGCTCAGGGCTCAATACGACGCGCTGCGGGAGAAATACGGTTTCCGCGTCGCGAATTTCAGCGTGGACTCGGACGCGGCAAGCCCTCGCGCCTGCTTCCAGTTCACCGAGACCTTACCCAAGCGCACCGACTTCTCGCCTTATGTGTCGGTCGTGGGCCAGGACAAGCCGGCGCTCTCTGTCGACGGTCAGCAGATCTGCGTCGAAGGGCTGAAGCACGGCGACACCTATTCGATCACGCTCCGCGCCGGCCTTCCCTCGACGGTCAATGAGGCCCTGCTCAAGGACGCCGCGTTCAACATCTATGTGCGCGACAGGAGCCCGTCGGTCA
>JALHTP010000347.1 GCA_022865725.1 Methyloceanibacter sp.
AGACCATGGCCAAATCGCTACACAGAATCGCCTTTCAGGGCGAGCCGGGCGCCAATTCGCATCTTGCCGCCCGCGACTCCTATCCGCGCATGGAGGCGCTTGGCTGTCCCACCTTCGAGGACGCGCTCGCCGCCGTTAAGAACGGCGAGGCCAAGCTCGCCATGATCCCCATCGAGAATTCCGTGGCGGGCCGCGTCGCCGACATTCATCACCTCCTGCCGCATTCGGGGCTGTATATCGTCGCCGAGCATTTCGAGCGGGTGCGGCATCAGCTCCTGACCCTTCCCGGCGTCAAGCCGTCGGAGCTTCAGACGGTGCACAGCCACATCATGGCGCTCGGCCAATGCCGCAAGGCGATCCGCGCGCTGAAACTGAAGCCGGTGGTGGAGGCCGATACGGCAGGCGCCGCGCGGGAGCTGCGCGAATCCGGCGACCGCACGGCCGCCGTGATCGCCTCCAGGCTCGCCGCCGAGATCTACGGACTGAAAGTGGCGAAGGCCGATATCGAGGATGCCGCCCACAACACCACGCGCTTCGTCGTGCTCGCCGCCAAGCCCGAGCGTGTCAAGAAGGGCGAAGGGCTGGTCGTCACCAGCTTCGTCTTTCGTGTGCGCAACGTGCCGGCCGCCCTCTACAAAGCGTTGGGCGGCTTCGCCACCAACGGCGTCAACATGACGAAGCTCGAGTCCTACCAGCTCGAGGGTTCGTTCAACGCCACCATGTTCTATGCCGATATCGAAGGCCATCCCGACGAGCGCCCGGTGGCGCTTGCCATGGAGGAGCTGCACTTCTTCTCGAGCGAGGTGACGGTGCTCGGCACATACCCTGCGAGCCCCTTCCGCACCGATTTGAAGGCGCTTGAGGGCTAGGCCGCGCGAATCGCCTATCTTCCGGGCCCAGTGGGCCTAGGAGGAGGACGTCCCGATGATCGGTCTCGCCGTCGCGCTTCTGAGTGTGCTGCTTCCTCTCCTGCACCTTTACGTGAGCAAGGTGCCACGCACGCGCCTCCGTGTGCTCCATGTACTCCTGTTTTACGCCCTCGTGCTCGACGTCGGCATCATCGGCTTGCCACTGGGGTTCATTCCCCATGTCTTTTTTGCCGACGAGACCGCACGCGCCATCGGCTGGCCGCCGGGAAGCCCGTTTCAGTTCGAGGTCGGTCTGCATGATGGCGCCTGGGGTATCCTCGGCTTCCTCTGCATTTGGATCGGCGGCACGTTCTGGCTCGCAACCGGGCTCGGCTGGTCGCTCTTCATGCTTGGCGCAACCTACGGGCACGTCCGCGAGACCGTGCTCAACGCGGATTATGCGCCCTATAACTTCCTGACCATCTTCTCCGACGGCTTCATCGGCATATGGCTGTTGGTGCTGCTTTGGCTCTATTACCGCTCTGATGGATTTCAGCCCCATTTGAGACAGGGCTAGAGCGGGTTGCCACAGGGCCCGCTATCTCCGATATACTCCTCCAGGGAGGTTGGCAGCAGGCGCGTGCCTCGCCAACCGGGTCAGGTCCGGAAGGAAGCAGCCCTAACGAGCGTTTCGCGGGTTGCTCGTCCAGCCTCCCACCTCGCGCCCCCAAGCGTAATCGTGCGTCGCGGCTTTGGCTCGCCGCCTCATTCGAAGCCTTTTCGCGTGAAAGTTCGACCCGTCCATGGCCGACGCCGAAGATCAGAAGAGCGCACCGAAGCGTCCCGCCAAGGGAAAGGCTGAGCCCCCCGATGCTCCTCGCTCTCATGCGCCGCAAGCGAGCCATGCTGCGCTGGCGCGGAAATACCGGCCCAAGGTCTTCGCCGAGCTGATCGGCCAGGAGGCCATGGTCAGGACGCTCAGGAACGCGTTCGCTACTGGGCGCATCGCCCAAGCCTATATGCTCACCGGCGTGCGCGGCGTCGGCAAGACCACGACCGCGCGCCTCATCGCCCGCGCGCTGAACTACGAGGCCCCCGGCATCGAAGGCCCGACGCTGGACATGCAGGCGGAAGGCGTCCATTGCCGCGCCATCCTCGAGAGCCGGCATCTCGACGTGGTCGAGATGGACGCCGCCTCCCATACCGGCATCGACGACATCCGCGAGCTGATCGACAGCGCCCACTACAAGCCGAACATCGCGCGCTACAAGGTCTATATCCTCGACGAGGTGCACATGCTGTCGAAGCCGGCTTTTGCCGGCCTGCTCAAGACGCTGGAAGAACCGCCCGAGCATGTGAAGTTCATCTTCGCCACCACCGAGGTGCGCAAAGTGCCGGTGACGGTGCTCTCGCGCTGCCAGCGCTTCGACCTGAAGCGCATCGAGATCGAGACGCTCGTCGAGCAGCTTGCCCGGATCTCCACGGCGGAAGGCGCGAACTCCGAACGGCAAGCGCTGGCGCTGATCGCCCGCGCGGCGGAGGGGTCGGTGCGCGATGCGCTCTCGATCCTCGACCGCGCTATCGCCTTTGGCGGCAGCGAGGTCAAGGCCGATGCGGTGCGCGGGCTGCTTGGCCTGGCCGACCGCACCCGCATCTTCGATCTCATGCAGACCGTGCTGTCGGGCGATGCCGGCGGCGCGCTGACCCAGCTTGCTGCGCTGACACGGGATGGCGCGGAGCCCGGTCAGGTCGTCGCCGATCTCGCCGATGCCGTGCATGCCGTCACGCTGGTCAAGGCTGCCGGCGCGGCAAGCGCCGATCCCGCCGCGAGCGAGGCCGAGAGCGCGCGCGCCGCCGATCTTGCGCAGCGCCTCTCGATGCCGGCGCTGGCGCGCGCCTGGCAGATGCTGCTCAAGGGCCACGAGGAGGTGAGGGGAAGCCCGCGCCCCACTGCCTCAGCCGACATGGTGCTGGTCAGGCTGGCTTATGCCGCGGACCTTCCGCCGCCCGGCGAGCTCGCGCGCCGTTTGACTGAGGGCGATCGAGCGGGCGCTGCGGAAGCAGGTGCTGCCCCTTCGCCGAAACCATCGCGCAGGCCCGAGCCCGCCCGCGCCGAGGCGCCTCGCGTCGAGACGCCTCGCGCCGAGATGCCACACGCCGTGACGCCTCGCGCCGAGGCGCCGCGCGCCGGGACCCCTCGCGCCGAGACACCTCGCGCCCAAGCCGCCCCGCCCGAACCACTGGTTCTCGACGATGCGCCACCCGAGCCGCAGGAAGCGCCCGCGCCTTTGCCCGAGCTGAAAAGCTTCGAGGATATCGTGGCGCTTGCCGAGGCGAAGCGCGATCTGAAGCTCAAGCACGCGCTTCTGGAGCAGATCAGGCTCGTGCGCTTCAAGCCGGGCACGCTTGAGATCAATCCGCTGCCGCAAGCGCCGCGCGAGCTCGGTCAGGAGCTGATGCGAAAGCTCAAGGCCTGGACCGGGCGGGTATGGATCGTGGCGGTGAGCGACGAGGAGGGCGCGCCCCCGCTTGGGAAACAGCGCCGCGAGAAGGATGCGCGCGACATCGAGGCGATCCGCGAACATCCTGCCGTCAAGCAGGTGATGCAGCATTTCCCCGGCGCCCGCATCGCCGCGGTGCGGCCCGTGGCAGAACCTGCCGCGCCCGCCGAAGGGAGCGAAGAGCCGGAAGAGTTCAAAGAGGACGGGACGAACTGATGAAGAATTTCGCGGAGATGATGAAGCAGGCTCAAGCGCTGCAAGGCCGCATGGCCGACATGCAGGCCGAGCTGGAGCGCACCCTGATCGAGGGCCGCTCGGGCGGCGGCATGGTCACGGTGACGCTCTCCGGCAAAGGCGACATGACCAGCGTCAAGATCGACCCATCTCTGCTCAAGCCCGCCGACGCCGAGATCCTCGAGGACCTCATCGTTGCCGCGCATAACGACGCCAAGGCCAAGGTCGAGGAGGCGATGAAGGAGAAGATGAAGAGCCTCACCGGCGGCCTGCCGCTCCCTCCCGGCCTCAAACTGTTTTGATGCCATAGACATGGCGCGCGTCGCGGCAGGGCCGGAGATCGAGCGGCTGATCCAGCTGCTGGCAAGGCT
>JALHTP010000348.1 GCA_022865725.1 Methyloceanibacter sp.
CCGAGCTGCGCCTTGAGCGTCTCCGCCGAGTGCCGGTCGTTGAAGCGGATATTGAATCTCGCCTCGGCCAAGGCCGGGATCACATTCACCGTGGGATTGCCGACATCGACGCTGGTCACTTCGAGATTCGAGGGCGAGAAATGGGCGCTGCCGTAATCGAGCGGGGAGTCGTAGAAGCGGGCAAGGATACTCACCAGCCCCTTGACCGGGTTGCTGGCAAGATGCGGATAGGCGACGTGGCCCTGCGTGCCGGTCACTTTCAGTCTTCCGTTCAGGCTGCCGCGCCGGCCGATCTTAATCGCCTCGCCGATGCGCTTGGCGTTGGTGGGCTCGCCGACCAGGCAATGATCGAGGCGCTCGCCTTGCTCTTTCATCCAGGTCAGCACCTTGCGCGTGCCGTTGATGGACGGTCCCTCCTCATCGCCGGTGATGAGGAGTGAGATCGAGCCGTCGATCTCGCGGCCGCGGCCCTTGACATAATCGAGTGCGGCCGCGGTGAAGCAGGCGATGGCGCCCTTCATGTCGGCGGCGCCCCTGCCGTAGAGGAGGCCGCTTGCGATCTCCGCGGCGAAGGGCGGGTGGCTCCACAGTCTCGCATCGCCCGGCGGCACGACATCGACATGGCCGGCGAAACAAAGATGCGGCGGACCCTCGCCGACGCGGGCAAACAGATTGTCGACCGGCGGGGTGTCCTCGTCCTTGAAATTGAGGCGCCAGAAGGTGAAGCGCGCCGGCTTGAGCGCCTGGATGATGACGTCCAGCGCGCCGGCGTCCGCCGGGGTTACGCTTTCGCAGCGGATCAAGCTCTGGGCGAGCTGAACGGCCTTGTCGCCGAGCGCGGTCATTCGCTTAAAGCCCTGATTTGCATTTGGCCCAGCGCCGCCTGCAAAATGGCGATCTTCTGCCAGACCTTGCGGCTGAGATTGGTGGCGAGCATCTCGATATCGTTGACCGCCTCGACCACGACGGGATCGTCCAACTCCTGGGCGTAGAGGGCGGCGACCTTGCCGGTAAGGGACAGCATCTCGCTGCAATAGTCGAGATAGCGGCCAAGCTCAAATGCTGTCATCACACGTTTCGGCGAGGCGGCGGTGTCTCGCTCCCGCTCCTCGCCCAGCGCAAGGCTGGGGTCCTTGGTGAGCTGGTGCATGTCGATGACATGGACCAGCGAGCGGAGCTCGTGCAGAGCCATCAACGCGCGCTCTCGCCTCCACCTCCCATGCAGCGTGAATAGATAGACCAAGGCTATGCCACCGAACACCACGACGTTCAGCAGCGCCTCGAGGGTCTGGATGAGCTCTCCTCCCTCGCGGTTCCTGAATTCGATGTCCAGGAGGTAAGGGAGAGCGAATACGCTGACGAAGCAAGCGACGAGGAACAAATAGGGCAGCACATTGAACACCGAGCGCTGCTTGGCCAGGGCAGCGGCCCTCTCTCTGGTATCGCGGGCGGCGGCCGAGAGATCCCCGGCGACTGCGGCCAGATCCAGGCGAGGGAATCTCTCCTGGATCCGCCGCTGCAAAAGGTCGATCGTGGCGATGATCTTGTCGGCGTCGAGCGCGCGATACATCGCCTTCAATGGATGGCCTACCTTATAGCCGCCAAGGGATCGCCGCCGAAGCGATTGGGCCCCGGCGTCCCCTTGAGGATGCCAAGCTCGATCAGGAACCATAGCCCGACGCCCATGGTGACAAGGGTGCAGATCCATCCGAGCGCGTTCGGCTCTTGCGGCGTTCCGGTCAGGCCGAACGCCTGGAGCAGGCTCGCGATCAAGACCGGGACGAGACCGTAAAGGGCGGTGATGCCCGGCTTGTCGCGGTCCTGGAAGCGCTTAGCCGTCACCGCGTAAGCCGGGTAGAACAGGGCGAGCGTGACGAGGATGACGAGAATGGCTCCGATGGTCGAGGGTCCGAAAATGGCGCCGATGATGAAGTCGAGGACGAGGCTGATAATGGCGAGAATGACCGTGCCCGCCCAATATTTGGCCCGGTTGATGCGCCCATCGAACGATGTGAAGAGATAGTTGAAGTCCATTCGCGTCCCCTCCCTTTGCGGCCGGGCTTCCAGCCAGCCTCACATCTTGTAAGGGCGAAGGGCCGCTTTGCGAAAGGGGATATGTATTGTGCAGGGCGAAACGCGTCTTCAGCCCGGTCAGGATGCGGCGCTGGCTTCTGCTTCCAAGGGATCGGGGCCGTAGCGGTTCGGCCCTTGTGTGCCTTTGAGGAAGCCGAGGGCGCCCAGCACATACAAGGGACAGCTTGCCCGCACTTCCGAGAGGTCAATCCCTCAGCAATTCGTTGATCGAGGTCTTGGCGCGCGTGCGTTCATCCACGGTCTTGACGATGACGGCGCAATAGAGCGAGGGCCCCGGCGATCCGTCGGGCAGCGCCTTGCCTGACATGGCCCCCGACACGACCACGGAATAAGGCGGCACGCGGCCCTGATGCACGAGGCCGGTGGCGCGGTCGACGATCTTGGTGGACTGGCCGAGATAGACGCCCATCGACAAGACCGAGCCCTCGCCGACGATCACCCCTTCGGCGACCTCGGCGCGAGCGCCGATGAAGCAATTGTCCTCGATGATCACGGGGTTCGCCTGGATCGGCTCGAGCACGCCGCCGATGCCGGCCCCGCCGGAGACATGCACGTTGCGGCCGATCTGCGCGCAGGAGCCGACCGTGGCCCAAGTGTCGATCATGGTGCCGGACTCGACCCTGGCGCCCAGATTGACGAAGGACGGCATCAGCACGACACCGGGCGCGATATAGGCCGAGCGGCGCACCACCGCGCCCGGCACGACACGGAACCCGGCGTCCTTGAAGTCCTTCGCCTTCCACTTGGTGAATTTGGTGGGGACCTTGTCCCACCAGGACGATCCGTCCGGCCCGCCCTCGATTCTGTGCGGCTCGTGCAGGCGGAAGGAGAGCAGGATCGCCTTCTTCAGCCATTGATGCACGACCCAGGCGCCGTCGCGTTTCTCCGCGACCCTAAGCTCGCCTTTGTCGAGAAGGGTGAGCACCTCCTCGACCGCGTCGCGCACCACGCCCTTGGTCTCCGGCGTGATTTCGACGGCGTGCTCATAGGCGCTGTCTATGAAGGTCTTGAGGTGATCGTGGGTCATGGTGTGGGGCCTCTCGTCAGGTGAGGCAGAGTTGCGCTTGCAGGGACACCCCGTCCGCAATGGTCTTCCCGCCGGCGAGGGATGTGACGATGGCGGCGAGGAAGGCGGGAAGCGCGTCGGTGCGGTGATGGATATGCGCCGGAAGCTCCGTCCATCCCGCCATCGCCTGATGCTCGGGATGGTTGGTCACCCCGTGCACCAAGACCGTGGTCATACCGAAAAGATGCGCGGTCTCCAAATTATGCGGCAGATCGTCGAACATGGCGGCGCGGGCCGCGACCACGCCATGCGTGCTGGTGAAGCGCTCATAGGCCTCACGCTTGGGCTTGGGGTGGATATATTCGAGCGCGTGGATGTCGCAGATGTCCTCGAAATGGCCCGACACACCGAGCCGTCCCGCCACGGCTTCCGCATGCTTGCGCGAGCCGTTGGTGAAGATGAATTTCCGCCCGGGCAGCGCTTCGAGCGCCGCTGCCAATACTGGCGAAGGCAGCACGGCGCTGAGATCGATGTCGTGCACATAGTCGAGAAAGGCGTGCGGCGAGGTGCCGTGCAGGCGCACGAGCCCGGCGAGCGTAGTGCCGTGCTCGTAGTAATAGGTCTCGCGCAAGCGTTGCGCCTCTTCGAGCGGAATGTCGAAGCTAGTAGCGATGAATTCTCCCATGCGCCGGTCGATCTGGGCGAACAGATTGCAGTCGGCCGGATAGAGCGTGTTGTCGAGATCGAACACCCACGCCTCGACATGATCGAAGCCTGATGCAAGTTCGGGTCTTTCGCTCATGGCGCTCCCCTTGCGTCGCCCTTGCGCCTGCGCCGCTCGATCAAGGTGCCGGCGCCATGCTCGGTGAACAGCTCGAGCAGCACCGCATGCGGCACCTTGCCGTTGATGATCACCACGCCCTCGACGCCTTCCGAAATAACATCGATGCAGCTTTCGATCTTGGGGATCATGCCGCCCGTGATCGTGCCGTCATCGATCAAAGCTTGCGCCTCGGCCGTCGTCAGCGACTTGATCAGCCGGCCATGCTTGTCGAGCACGCCTTCCACGTCGGTCAAGAGCAACAGACGCCTTGCCTTCAGGGCGGAGGCCAACGCCGCGGCGAACGTATCGGCGTTGATGTTGAGGGTCTCGCCGTCAGGCCCGACGCCGATCGGCGCCACCAC
>JALHTP010000349.1 GCA_022865725.1 Methyloceanibacter sp.
ACCTCGGCGCGCGCCAAGATGTCGCGGTCGGACAATCTCACGCGGCGCATGAGCCCGCGATAGGCGGTATCGGGCGCCCTCAACACCATATAGCGCAGCGACCGGAAGAAGGCGCGCGGGCCGAGATTCGAGCGCGCGAGCACCCGGAAGACGAGGTGGTGGAGCTTCGACATGCGGATGCGTCGCCGGAGATCGGCGATCGGGCCGACCGGGCTGGCCAAGGCAAGCAGGACGACGCGGTCCGGATTGGCCGCCGCGGCAGCGACGGCAAATGGGCTGCCGCCCGAGACGCCGTTAATGGCGAAGCGGTCGAGCCCGTAGGCATCGGCGACCGCGGTTACGTCCTCGGCCGATTGCGCGAGGCTCTCGCAAGAGCGGTGGTCGGAGAGTCCATATCCCGGCCGCTCCGGTGCAATGAGGCGCAAGCCCCGGTCTCGCGCGGCCCCATCCGACAGCGCAAACATCAAGCGCGAGCCGGGTGTCCCGTGCAGGGCGAGCACCGGCAGGCCTTCCGGATCGCCATATTCGGCACAGCCGATGCGCCGTCCGCTTGCAAGCACAAGGATGCGGGCCAGCGGCAAATGTCCGGTCGTGACGATGGTTTTCATCCCCTCTTGTCCTACGAAGGCGGAACCGGAGGATTGGAGAGCCCGTGGCGATGGGCGCCCCTAATCGCAGGCGATGATGACGTCGGTTGGGTTGACGGCCAGCGTCACGTTCTTGCCCTCGTAGAGCCCAAGGGCCTCCAACGCAGGGATGGTGACGGATGTTTCGATCATGGTGTCCCCGGCGATTTGGACGTAGACGACGGCGGTCACCGCGCCTTTGCGGATCTCCATGATCTTGCCCTTGATCTGATTGCTCGTGCTGAGCTTCATGTGCTGTCCCCGATGCTATCCGGCGAGTATAGCGCGGGCTCTAGGTGAGGTTTGCACAAAAGCGCTGAATGCGGCGGCAGGCCTCTTCCAGCGCCTCGATTCCCGTCGCATAGGAGATGCGGAAGAATGGCGAGAGCCCGAAGGCCGCGCCATGCACCACGGCAACGCCCTCCTCTTGCAGCAGCGCCGTGGCGAAATCCTCGTCATTGCCGATAGGCGTGCCGCCGCGCGTGGTCTTGCCGATCACGCCGGCGCAAGACGGGTAGACGTAGAACGCGCCCTCAGGCTTCGGGCAGGACAGGCCCTTGGCCTGGTTCAGCATGGCGACGACCAGATCGCGCCGCTCCTGGAAGGACGTGACCCAGTCCTTCAAAAAATCTTGCGGGCCTTCGAGCGCCTCGACCGCCGCCCATTGGCTGATCGAGCACGGATTGGAAGTCGACTGCGATTGCAGCGTGGCAATGGCCTTGATCAGGGGCTCGGGCCCACCGCCATAGCCGATGCGCCAGCCGGTCATGGAATAGGCCTTCGACACGCCGTTCAGAGTGAGCGTGCGGGCCTTCAGCTTGGGTTCGACGGCGGCGGGCGTGGTGAATTTGAACCCGTCATAGACGAGGTGCTCGTAGATGTCGTCGGAGAGCACCCACACCGTGTCATGCTTGACGAGCACGTCGGTGAGCGCCTTGATCTCATCCGCGGTATAGGCGGCGCCGGTCGGGTTCGACGGCGAATTCAAGATGAACCATTTGGTCTTGGGCGTGATGGCGCGCGCCAAGGCCTCAGGCCTCAGCTTGAAGCCGTCCTCGACTTTGGTCTCGACGATGACCGGCTCGGCGCCGGCCAGCAGCACGATGTCGGGATAGCTTACCCAATAAGGCGACGGGATAATCACCTCGTCGCCCGGATCGAGCGTGGCCAGCAGCGCGTTGTAGAGCACCTGCTTGCCGCCGGTGCCGACGGTGATCTCCGACGGCTTGTAAGCGAGCCCGTTCTCGCGCTTGAACTTCTCGGCGATGGCGCGCTTCAGCTCGGGGATGCCGTCGACGGCGGTATATTTGGTCTCGCCGCGCTTGATCGCCTCGATCGCCGCCTGCTTGACGTTGTCGGGCGTGTCGAAATCGGGCTCGCCGGCGCCAAGGCCGATGACGTCGAACCCGGCCGCCTTCAGCTCGCGCGCCTTGCTGGTGATGGCCATGGTCGGCGAAGGCTTGACCCGTTCGAGCGTGCGGGCGACCAGTCCCATATCGATCTCCTGAAAGATGTTGAAGTGCGCCGGACGGGGCGAGCGCACCCTAAGCAAGGGCGCGATTGCCCGCAAGCCTCATGGCGCAAAGCCTGCCGGCGTCATGGTCCCGCGGCTAACGATCCCGCTGCGCCGTCCGATTCCCGGCCTGGCGCACCACACTCCGTACTGAGCTCCATCGCAATTAGGCCACAGTTGTGGCGGGGAAACACTTGCGCGAGCCACAATCCGGCTAAAGCCCCGCCCAAATGACATGGTTGATTTTGCTTCGTGCCGACAGACGAGGCCCAAGTCGATGACCATGCGACGCCAAGCTCTGCGCCCAACCAAGCCCCTGGCCGTTTGCCTTTTCCTTTCCCTGATTCTGATTTTTTTCTTCGCGCTGCCCAGCCCCCTGGTGAAGGCCGAGCCGGCCTCTCCCGGGGGAACTGACGCCGAGCGCGTCAACCCCGGCGACATGAACACCGGGGCGCTGCTGCTCCCCACCGAGGATGGCGGCTTGGTCGAGGCGCCGCGGCTCGGCACCGACGTGGTCATGACGGTCAACGGCACCATCGCGCGCGTCACCGTCACCCAGCGCTTCGAGAACCCGTCAGAGCGCTGGCTCGAAGGCATCTATGTGTTTCCGCTGCCCGAGCAGTCCGCCGTCGATGCGCTGCGCATGGAGATCGGCTCGCGCGTGATCGAGGGCGAGGTCAAGGGCCGCGACGAGGCCAAGAAGGCCTACGAGGACGCCAAGGACGCAGGGCAGAAGGCGAGCCTCGTCGAAGAGGAGCGCCCCAACATCTTCACCAACTCGGTGGCCAATATCGGCCCGCACGAAACGATCGTCGTCCGCATCGAATATCAGGAGACGGTGAAGCAGGATGGCGGCGTCTATTCGCTGCGCTTCCCGCTCGTGGTCGCCCCCCGCTATAATCCGAAGGCGAGCGAGGTGACGCCGGTCGATTACGGCAGCAAGCCCCCGACCCGCGATCCGGTGCCTGACCGCGACCGCATCACGCCGCCGGTACTCGACCCCGCCAAGGCCCCCAAGATCAACCCGGTGTCGATCCAGGTGAAGCTCAACGCGGGCTTCGTCCTTGGCGACGTCAAGAGCTCGTTCCATCAGGTCACGCTGGACAAGACCGGCGACGAGACGGCGACGTTGACGCTTGCCCAAGGCTCCGTGCCCGCCGACAAGGATTTCGAGCTCGTCTGGACCCCGAAGGTCGCGTCGGTGCCGCAGACCGCGCTGTTCCATGAGACCGTGGGCGCCGACGACTATCTCCTCGCCATGGTCACGCCACCCACGCTTGACGGCGCGCCGAAGCTTCTGCCGCGCGAGCTGATCTTCGTCATCGACAATTCCGGCTCCATGGCCGGCACCTCGATCGTCCAGGCGAAGCAGAGCCTGCTCTTCGCGCTCGATCGCCTGAGGCAAGGCGACAGATTCAACCTCGTCCGTTTCGACGACACCATGGAGACGCTGTTCGACAAGGCTGTCGACGCCAGCTCGGAGAATCTGGCGATCGCCAAGAATTTCGTGTCGCGGCTCGACGCCGCGGGGGGCACCGAGATGTTTCCGGCGCTGGAAGCGGCCCTCAAGGATCCGTCGCCCTCGGATACGACGCGACTCCGCCAGGTGGTGTTTCTCACCGATGGCGCCGTCGGCAACGAGGCGGATCTGTTCGACGAGATCGCCAAGCATGTCGGCCGCTCGCGCCTGTTCACCGTCGGCATCGGCTCGGCGCCCAACTCCTATTTCATGCGGCGCGCCGCCGAGCTCGGCCGCGGCACCTTCACCGAGATCGGCGCCGAGGAGCAAGTGCTGGAGCGCATGAGCGCCCTGTTCGCCAAGCTGGAGAAACCGGCCATGGTAGGGCTTAAGGCCGCGTGGCCGGCCGGAACCAGCATCGAAGTCTGGCCCGATCCCCTCCCCGATCTCTATGCCGGCGAGCCGGTCGTGCTTTCCGCCAAAGTGACCGCGATGAGCGGTGAATTGCATCTCTCAGGCACGTTCGACGGCAAACCGTGGACGGCGGCCCTGAACATTGCCGGCGCCATCGACGGCACGGGCGTTGCCAAGCTCTGGGCGCGCAGCAAGATCGCCTCGCTGGAAGCCAAGCTCTATACCGATCCGAGCGCCACCGGCATCGACAAGGCCATCGAGACGGTTGCGCTCGAGCATCATCTGGTGTCGAGCCAGACGAGCCTCATCGCCATCGACAAGACCAAGTCGCGGCCGGACGGCCAGGGCGTGGCGAGTGTCGACATGCCAGTGAATCTTCCCGACGGCTGGGTCTACGACAAAGTGTTCGGTCCCCAGGGCAACACGCAGCACGCGATGAAGTCCGGCGGAAGCCCGCTCGCCTATAACCGCTCGGGCGGCGGGATGTTCAATTCGATGATGCCGAGCGCTCCGCCGCCGCAACTCGCCTTCGACGGCGGGGCCGCACCCGCTCCTGACGCGGTCGCGCAGATCGAGACCGCACCGGTCGATCCGAACCCATCGCCGAGCGTGATGCCGTCCAAGCCCGAAGCCGACACTGCGGGGCAGACCTACCCGCTGCTGCCGCTCACGGTCGTGCCCAAGCCCGACGCGAGCCCCTTGGCCGCGCTGAAGGGGCCGCACGACGTGAACCAGCGACTTGCCATCCTCGCGCTGGTCCTGGGCTTGCTCAGCGCGCTGACCTTCTTCGTGTGGCGTTACCACCGCCGCGACTATGCCTCCCCGCGGCGTATTGGGAGGAGGATCTGATGCCGGCACGGGGGTCGGC
>JALHTP010000350.1 GCA_022865725.1 Methyloceanibacter sp.
GCAAGTCCTGAAGGCATACACCGCATATTACAACGCGACCCGGACTCATCTCGGAATTGACAAGGACGCTCCAAACCGTAGGCCAATCGAGAGGTCCGGCGACATTGTCGCCAATGCTGTGCTAGGCGGACTTCACCATCGCTACGCGCGGATATAGTTTTCGGAAGGGACAAGTTGTCTATGACGGGCGTATGTCGAAAATGGAAATCGCGCCCTTGCCCTTGACTTCCATTTCGCCGAGCGCTTCCCCCGTGAAAGCGTGCCCGACCTGCTCCCAGACATCCCTCGTGACCGCGACGCTTCCGGGAGTGGCCCTGTCTGACATGCGTGCTGCGACATTGACGGTGTCTCCCCAGATGTCGAACTGGTATCGCTCCTGCCCGACGACACCTGCGACGACAGGGCCAGAGTGAACGCCGACCCGGACCTCCCATCCGAGTTGTGCATCGATCAAGGTCGATGCCATTTCGAGGCCGCAGCGAACGGCCGAGCCGATCGGATCCTTGACCTCTTGGAGGAGTCCGCCAGCCGCCATGAATCCATCGCCGATGGTCTTGATTTTCTCGAGTCCGTGTTTGGCTGTGATCCGCTCAAAGATGACGAACAGCGCGTCGAGCCGCGAAACGACATCCTCTGGCTCATGCTTGTCGCAGTAAGCCGTGAAGTTCGTGACGTCGCAGAAAAGGACCGCAACGTTCTCGTAGCGGCGCGGAATCACGCTTCCGATGGCGCGAATCTCGTCGGCCGCCTTTTTCGGAAGCAATGCGTGCAGCAGCTCGTCGGCCTGATTGCGCGCCGCATGCGCCTCCGAGAGCGCGGCCCGCAACGCAAGTTGGGTCTTGACCCTGGCAAGCACGAGCGCAGCCGAAAAGGGTTTGTGGATATAATCGACCGCTCCGACTCCAAATCCGTTTTCCTCGTCCACGATATCGGTCTTCGCGGTAAGGAAGATCACCGGGATATCGCGGGTCAGGGGATTGGCCTTGAGACGACGGCAAACTTC
The DNA here is from genome assembly GCA_022865725.1 of Methyloceanibacter sp. Classification (GTDB taxonomy): domain Bacteria; phylum Pseudomonadota; class Alphaproteobacteria; order Rhizobiales; family Methyloligellaceae; genus Methyloceanibacter. Next base: position 1,004 of record JALHTP010000350.1, read on the forward strand.
GTATCCGTCCATTCCTGGCATCATAACGTCCAGCAGGATCAGGTCGGGTTTTTCCGAGGCAGAGGCGAGCACCAGCGCCTTCTCGCCATTGGTCGCGACCTTCGTCCTGTAAAGGTCTTTCAACACGCCGGAAATCACCGCAATGTTGGTTGGGGTATCGTCAACGATCAAGACCGACTTGCTGGCCGAGGTCGGCATCATTTGCCTTCAAGGTTCAGAGGACAGGTCAGCTGCTCAGACAGGCAGCGCAGTGCGGATCGCTTTCACCACGGCGACAAGAGAATGCGAAAGGGACCCGAGCGCCTCGTCGATACTCTGCCCGGTCTTGATCGCGGTTTCGACTTTCGCGGCATGCTCGGCCAGGGCGGTGGCGCCTAGGGTGCTGGCAGATCCCTTTAATGAGTGGGCTTCACGCTCCGCTGTGGAAGTATCGCCGACCGATAAAGCTATCCGGATTGTCTCGGCGGCTTCTGCTTGTTTCGCCGCGAACTTGCGCAAGAGGGATTCGTAGCGGTCACGCTTACCCCCAATTTGCTTCAGTCCTAAGCCGGTATCAATTCCAGCAATCTTGGGCGCGTCGCTATCAGGATCCAAGGAGTGACTCCAGCGTAGCTTCATCATTGCGGCGTTCAGTCCAGCGCAGCAGGACGCTAAACAGTTGGTCGGGATCGATCGGCTTGCTAACGTGATCGTTCATGCCCGCTTTCAGGCACTTTTCGCGATCGGCGGCCATGGCGTTGGCGGTCATCGCAATGATGGGCAAGTTCTGGAGGCGCGGATTAGACCTGATGGCGCGGGTAGCCTCTATCCCGTCCATCACAGGCATCTGCATATCCATCAGCACGGCGTCGTAGTCGTTTTCCTGCGCCATTCGGACGGCAATCTCGCCGTTCTCCGCCACATCGACTTGAATCGCGGCATCTTCGAGCAGGCCAATTGCGACTTCCTGGTTGATCTCGTTATCTTCTACCAGCAGCACCCGCGTCCCGCGCGTCCGATCAATTTCGAAGGAAGGAGCAACTTGGGCATGACCAGTCGCCTCTGGGTGGGCATGGAGAATAGCGACGATCGTGTCGAAAAGGGTCGATGAAGTGACGGGCTTGATAAGTACGTTCTCAAGTCCTTCCTCCTCGGCCTGTTTCAACACATCCTCGCGGCCATAGGCGGTCACCATCACGAGGTGAGGCGAGATAGAGAGATCGGGCAGTGCAAGAATGCGCTTGCTGGTTTCCATGCCATCGAGGTTAGGCATCTGCCAGTCAACGAAGATGATCTCGTAAGGCTCGCTACGTTTGGCGGCCTGGCGAACCTTTTCGATGCCTTCCTCGCCGGAGGCCGCCTCGTCGACGACGAAGGTCATATCCATCAGCATGCTCGACAGCACAGTGCGAGCGGACGAATTGTCATCGATGATCAAGAGGCGTCGGCCGCGCAAGTCGGACCGGAACAAACTTGGACGCAGAGCCGCGCTCCCTTTGCCGAGGCGAGAGGTAAACCAGAACGTGCTCCCCTTACCGAGTTCGCTCGTGACGCCAACTTCCCCACCCATCAATTCGGCGAGCCGCTTGGAGATGGCCAACCCAAGCCCGGTGCCGCCATATTTGCGGGTCGTCGATGTGTCGGCCTGCTCGAAGGCTTGGAACAGACGCCCGACTTGCGCTTCGGTCATCCCAATTCCAGTGTCGCTGACCGAAAATTCAACCAACTGGCTGTCCTCGCTGGCCTCCAGCACTCGCCCCTTGATGACGACATCGCCTGCCTCGGTGAATTTGACTGCGTTATTGCAGAAGTTGATTAGGATCTGCCCCAGTCGCAGCGGATCGCCTCGGAGATGGGTCGAGTTGATCGAGGGCTCGATGTCGAAGATCAGTTCCAGCCCTTTTTCCTCCGCCTTCTCGGAGATCAGATTGCCGACATTCTCCAGCACCTTATCGAGATCAAACTCGACGTTCTCGATCGACAACTTGCCGGCCTCGATCTTCGAGAAATCGAGAATTTCATTGATAATGCCGAGGAGGTGTTGCCCTGAGCTCTTTATCTTGATCAGATAGTCCCGCAGGCGTGGCGAGGGATCGGCCTTTAGCGCGAGGTGAGAGAGCCCGATGACGGCGTTCATTGGGGTCCGGATTTCGTGGCTCATATTTGCCAGGAACGCGCTCTTCGCTTCATTCGCCTTCTCCAGTTCCACCTGGGCCGCCTGGAAAGCCTGCTCCGCAGCTTTGCGGGTATCAATGTTGCTCCACGAGCCGACCACCTCGAGAGGGTGCCCCTCGCTATCCCGAGTCAGATGCTGCTCGTCACTGACCCAGCAATAGGAACCGTCCTTCTTGCGGAACCGGTATTCGGCCAAATGCTGTCCCGTCCGAAACAGCTGCACCTGCTCTGCCTCAACTCCAGCAAGGTCGTCGGGATGCACACATGACCGCCAGAAATCCGCGTTCTCTAAATACTCATCAGTCCGGTATCCCAGCATGCCCTGAATGCTGTCACTGACGAAGGTGGGTGCGAAATCTCCGCCTGCCCGGAAGCTGTAGACAACGACCGGGGCGGCGCCGAGCAATAAGGATAGCCGAGCGCGTACGCCTTCCTCGGCCTCCTTCGCCATTTGCAAGGCGTGGTTGTTCGCATGCAACGCCTCGACAAGCTCCTGGACGCCTTGCTCGGCGATCACGGCCTGGCACCACGAGATTGCCGGGTCGGCCATGACAATCGGGTCGATCTTGCAGCAGGCACGCCAGCCGCGCCGCTGGCCGTCGACCAAGGGCTCGACCCGGTCCCAGCCTAGGCGCAATAAAGTGTCGGCTCCCGGATAGGTCGCCGTGAAGTCGACGCAAAGTTCTTGCGCCGAGGCCGACCCACTCAGCCCGACGAGCACCTCAAGAGCGGTCGTCCGCGTCACGTCTTTTGCATGGTCGGAGGCCGCTGCGGCAAGCCGGGTCGCTTTGCTGGTACTGGCGCCGAGGCGCTGCGCAACGGCGAGCAGCTTACGGCGCATGGCGAGAACACCTGCCTCGCCGCTCAGGGACAGCGTACCAAGGGTTACCATCTGCATCGCATCACCGCACAAGAGGCATCATCTATTCCCTTCCCAAAGCGTCGAACGATATTCGAGGCGATCGCCGAGGCAGGGTCCAGGGTAAGGCTCGGATATTCGTTGACAGTGAAGCGGCCGGTCACGCCGTCGGAAAACAAGAGAAGCACATCAGCCGGCCCCAGAGCGAAAGAGGTAAGCGTGGGTGGTCGTATCCGAGAGCCAAGCACGCCCTCCCTGAACTCGACAGTCCTCGCAACGCTGCCGAAAAAGCGGCACCGCACGTTACCGACGCCCGCCACACTCCCCTTGAGTGTGCGGCTGTTGAGCCAAGCCACCGCGGCGACGGCTCCGCGCGTGCCGCGCGCCGACTCATGCAGCACCGC
>JALHTP010000351.1 GCA_022865725.1 Methyloceanibacter sp.
GGCACGCCTTCGAACTGCAACGTGATCCGCCTCTGATTGACGCGAACCAATTCGCCATTCCATTTATAGACGTTGTAGGACACATCCTCGCGCCGGCTGGTCGGCTCCCCACAAACGCAGCAAGCGTCAGGCCATTTTGCATGCAGGACCCGAACCTCCCCGCCCGTAACAAAGCTGCCTGCCGGAGTGTAGGTCACGGCCTTCAAATCTACCCATGGCGTCGGCGCGGCGAAGATCGGTGCGGAGGCGATCGACGCTGGATCCATCCGGCTGACGAGCCCGTCGCTGATGGTTAGATATTCGCGGCAGCCCGGGCAGAGCTTGAAGGATTCGTTTTTTGATGTTGCAGCGATCTCAGCCGAGCAGACGGGACACGAGACGGTCCCACCGAGCCCTTTCGTCTTGATGTCAAAAAGCGCGATGACGCCAAGGAGCGCGACGAACCCGCCGCCCAGCATCAGACCGGTCGAGTCACTGCCCAGAAACGCGGTTGCCAGGCCGCCCACGGTCATTCCGCCTCCGATCAGAAGGCTCTTGAGCGCCCTGGGCGAGAATTCGACGCGAGCTTCGGGCGCGGCTGGGGGACCAGGACTGGCTGGTTGGGGAGCTGGCGTCTCGGGCGCGGCTGGCGGAGCAGGATTGGCCGCTGGGGGAGCTGGTGTCTCGGGCGCGGCTGGCGGAGCAGGACTGGCCACTGGGGCGGCCGGCGTTGCAGGTATAGGCTGATGCAGCAATGCGTTATGGCATTTGGGGCACTTCCATCTGGCGTTCGGTGGAGGGTTAAGAGGGACCCTGAGCTTCTGGCCGCAGCTTGGGCAAGTGAGGGTCTGGTTTGTCATTTGCCATTCCGGCCAGCGGAAAACGAATGATACCGCCCACGCCGACCCCGAGTCTCCGGCGGGTACCGTATCTCGACGGTTTCACGATACATTCTGCCCGATGAAAGCCATCGCCGCCAGCCTGGCCTTTGTCGGGCGCCGCCTCATGCAGGCCGCGCTCGTCATGCTGGCGGTTCTCGTGATCGCCTTTGCCGTCCGCGCCGCCCTTGGCGATCCTTTGCGCGAGATCATGGGCGAGGCGGTGCCCGAAGTCGAGCGCGAGGAGCTTCGCCACGAGCTCGGTCTCGATCGGCCTTGGCCGGCGCAGCTCGCGCGCTATCTCGGCGGCGCGGTTCAGGGCGATTTCGGCACCTCGATCATCTACAAGCGGCCGACGCTCGAGATCGTCCTCGCCAAATTCCCAGCAAGCTTCGAGCTTGTGCTCGGCGCGAGCCTGATCGTGCTCCTGCTCTCGGTGCCGGCCGGGATCTATTGCGCGGTCCGCCCGCGCGCTATAGGCGCGAGGCTCATTCTTGGCCTGAGCGTTCTCGGCATCTCGGTCCCGGTCTTCCTCACTGGCATCTTTCTCATCACCATGTTCTCGGTCTGGCTCGGTCTACTCCCCGCCTTCGGCCGCGGCGAGACGATACGCGTCGGAGTCTGGGAGACGGGCCTCCTGACCGGGGACGGCCTTAGGCATCTCATCCTGCCCGCGCTCACGCTCTCCTCGATCATGCTGCCGCTCTTCATCAGGCTGGTGCGCGGCGCCATGCTGGACGAGCTCGGCCACGATTATGTCCGCACCGCCCGTGCCAAGGGGGCATCGCCGCTGCGGGTCTGGCTCAGCCACGCGCTGCGTAACGCGCTGCTGCCGCTCGTGGCGATCGGCGGGCTCCAGATCGGCACGCTCATCGCCTACACGCTACTGACCGAGACGGTGTTCCAATGGCCGGGCATGGGCTTCCTGTTTCTCGAGGCCGTGACCCGCGCCGACATCCCGCTGATCACCACCTATCTCGTCTTTGTCGGCCTGCTCTTCGTCATCACCAATACGCTCGTCGATGTCGTCAGCCTCATGCTCGATCCCCGCATCAGCCTCGAAGGCATAAGATGAGCGCCGAAGCCTTGCGTACCCGCCCCCGCGCCCTGCTTGGCTTTGCCGCCGAGCGGCCGGGCGCGGCGCTTGCCGCAATCGTGCTTGGCATAATCGCGCTTGCCGCCATGCTCGCGCCGGCGATCGCGCCGCAAGACCCGTTCGATCTTAAAAGCTTCGATGTGCTGGACGCCGGGCTCCCGCCGGCCTGGCTCGACGGGAGCGATCCCCGCTTCCTGCTCGGTACCGACGCGCAGGGGCGCGATCTCTTCAGCGCCATCCTTTACGGCACGCGCATCTCGCTCATCGTCGGCGTGCTCGCCGTCGCCATCCAATCGGCGATCGGCATCCCGCTCGGGCTCCTGGCCGGCTATTCCGGGGGGAGGGTCGACACCATCGTGGCCCGCGCCGCCGACATCCAGCTCTCGCTCTCGACCCTGATGCTGGCCATCATCGCGCTCGCGCTGTTCCGCGCAGGGCTAGGGGGCGAAAGCCTCTCCCGCTACGCGGTGCCGCTGCTCGTCCTCGTCATCGGGCTCGCCGAATGGCCCTATTTCGCGCGCACGGCGCGGGCCGCGACCCAAGTCGAGGCGGCCAAAGACTATGTCCGTGCCGCCCGGGCGCTCGGCGCCAGCCGCTTCGCGATCATGGGACGCCACATCCTGCCGAATATCTCCTCGCCGCTCATCGTGGTGGCGACCACGCAAATTGCGGGGGCCATCATGGCCGAGGCGGCGCTCTCCTTTCTCGGCCTCGGCATGCCGGTGACCAAGCCTTCGCTCGGCACGCTGATCCGGTCGGGCTACGACCTGATCTTCGCCGGCGCCTGGTGGGTGACGGTCCTTCCGGGCCTGGTGCTGGTCGGCCTTCTCGTCTCCGTCAACCTGCTAGGCGATGCCTTGCGCGACGGCCTCGATCCAACGCGGACGGCTCGTTGAATCAAAAAGGCAGGTGGTTGTGTCTAACCCCTTGAAACGTAGGTCGGTCCCGAACCATAAGATATAGTGCGTCAGCCCGCTGGCAGCCTTTGCCCGTCTTGAGATAAGCCCCCGGCTAGAATCCTGACCGGGATCGCTCTTGAGGAGTTGCTATGGAGACCAAAAGTCCGGCCAATCCGGAGCTGGTTTTTTCCCTGCGCCGCGTCACCGAAAGCGCAGCCATGGCCGCCTTCAGCTGGATCGGGCGGGGCGACGGCCAGGACGCCGGCCGTGCGGCGCTCGACGCCATGCGGGCCGCGCTTGCCGATGTGGATATCGATGCCGTGGTGGCGATCGGCGAGGCCACCAAAGGCGAAGCGCCGCAGCCCGAGCGCGGCGAACGGTTCGGGCACAAGAGCGCCTCCTTCAAGGCCGACATCGCGGTCGATCCGGTCGAGGGCACGAGCTACCTCGTGCGTGGCCAGACCAACGCGCTTGCCGTGCTCGCCGTGGCCCCGCGCGGCACCATGCTGAACCCGGGGCCCGCCTTCTACATGGAGAAATTCGTGGCGAGCGCGCCGGCCCGCGGCAAGATCGATCCGCGTTGGCCCGTGGAGAAGAAGCTCACCACCCTTGCCGAGGTACTTGGCAAGGATGTGTTCGAGCTCACCGTGTTCGTGCTGGAGAAGCCGCGCCACCGCGACCTGGTCAACAGGATCATACAGACGGGCGCGCGGGTCGCGCTCTATCCCGCGGGCGACGTCGCCGGCGCGCTCATGGCCGCCATCCCCGGCTCGGGCATCGATGCCTTGATGGGAACAGGCGGCACGCCTGAAGGCATTATGTCCGCATGCGCCATCAGGGCTCTGGGCGGCGAGTTCCTGGCTCGCCTCGATCCGCAGCTGCAAACCGAGGCGAAGGCGGTCAAGGAGGCCGGGATCGACACCTCGAAATGGTATGAGCGCGACGAGATCATCGCGTCGGATAACGTATTTTTCTGCGCCACCGGGATCACTACCGGTCTCATGCTCGAAGGTGTCGAGCGGACCAGGACCCACTATAAGGTGCAGACCATGATGATAACGGGAGCAACCGGCGAGCGGCAAATTCTGACGAGCTATATGCCAAGCGAGCGCTTGGCCAGCATCGCAGCCCGCGACGTCGCTTGAATCCCGATCTTGGGAGGAGTGCCTGGAGTGAGATATGTCGAAGCGGGTCGATCATCCGATCATACTCGGCATCGTAGGTGATTCTGCGTCAGGGAAGTCGACGCTGTCGGCGGGAGTCGCCCAGATTCTGGGCGAGGAACACTGCACGGTGATCTGCACTGACGATTATCATCGCTACGACCGCAAGGCGCGGGCCGCTGCCGGTTTGTCGGCGCTCGACCCGCGTGCCAACTATGTCGACATCCTGGAGCAGCATCTGCGCCTGTTGCGCAGCGGCGAGCCGATCCTGAAGCCGGTCTACGACCATCGGCATGGGACGCTGGAGTCCGCCGAATATGTCAGGCCCAAGGGTTTCGTCATCGCCGAAGGCCTGCTCGGCTATGCCACGCGCGCCATGCGCGATTGCTACGACGTGAAGATCTATCTCGATCCCGAGGAGGAGCTCAGGGTGAAGTGGAAGATGCACCGCGATACGACGGTGCGCGGCTACACCAGGGAGCAGGTTCTGGCCCAGCTGGGACGGCGCGAGGTGGACAGCCAGAACTTCATCCATCCGCAGCGCACCTTTGCCGACATCGTCATCCGCTTCCAGCGGTCGGCTGACGCCAACGGCTCGGATACCAGGCTCGATGTCCGCCATCTCCTGCGCCCGACGCTGCCCCATCCCGACTTTACCCCGCTCTTCGACGGGTCGAGCAACGCCGGGTTGCGTCTCGAGCTGGCCCGCGACCGGGACGGCAAGCCCGTGGACGTGCTTGAGATTAACGGCAATATCTCCGACAAGAGGGCCGAGCGGATCGAGGATCTGCTGTGGAATCTCATCCCGGAGGCGGGACATCTGCGCGACGAGGTCGGCCGCATCGATGTCGCCAACGGCGCCAAGAGCCACCCCCTGGCGCTGAGCCAGCTTCTCGTGGGGTATCACGCGGTCAAGGCGGCGATGGGCATCCGCGCGTATTAGTGAATTTCACGGATTTGGGGGAAGGGCGTGAACTCATAAACACGCCCGTGGATGGCCTGCCAGAGTCCGCTTTGGAGCCATAAGCGGCCTTCCTTTGCGGCGGGCGGCACTCGCCCCTCTCGCATCTTGGGCTTCCAGCCAAATCAGAAAACGGCTATTATTATTTAGCTCAGTTCGGGGAGCATCTGGGAACTGTCGGGACAACTGGAGGGGGCCAAATGGATACCACCGAGACCGCAAAAGCGGACGCCGCCCGCGATACCGCAGACCTGGCCAAGTTCGGTTATAAGCAGGAACTGAAGCGTGCGCTCGGCACCTTCAGCTCGTTCGCCGTTGCTTTCAGCTATATCTCGCCGTCGACCGGCATCTTCACGCTGTTTGCACTCGGCCTCAGTTTCGTCGGGCCGGTCTTCTTCTGGAGCTGGCCGATCGTTTTCCTCGGGCAGTTGTTCATTGCCCTTAACTTCGCCGAGCTCTCGAGTCACTTTCCTGTGGCTGGGTCGGTGTATCAATGGACCAAGTACCTTTCGGGGCGGCAGTACTCTTGGCTGAGCGGATGGATCTACCTTTCAGCTGGAGTGCTGACAGTGACTGCGGTGGTTGTGACGCTGCCGCTCGCGCTGATCCCCACGCTAAACGGCCTCGGCTGGACGCTGCCCAACGATTTGCCGACTCAGCGCAACATCGCCATCGTGACCCTGGCGCTGATCACCGTTCTCAACATCTACGGCGTCAAGTTGGTTTCGATCATCAACAACACGGGCGTCATCTTTGAGATTCTAGGCATGGTGGTCTTCGCCGTGATTCTCGCGCTGGCGCACAACCACCAAGGAGCCGGTGTGGTCTTCCAGACGGTAGATACGGGCGTGACCGCTAGCTCGTTTCTCGCGGCGATGTTCATGAGTCTCTTCGTCATCTACGGCTTCGACACCGCGTCGACTTTGGCGGAAGAGACGCGAAATCCCCGGCGTGAGGCGCCTAAGGCGGTGCTGGCGTCTATTGTCGGCGCCTTCATCATTGGAACCATCTTTCTTTTGGGGATGCTTATGGCAATCCCCGATGTGAAGGACGCGTTCGCGAAGGGCATGGGCCCCGCGCAGATCATCGAAGCTAATCTGTCGCCCGAATTCGCCACGATCTATCTTCTCGTGGTGTCGGCCGCGATCTTCGTCTGCTGCCTCTCGATCATGACCTCCACCATCCGACTTGCCTTCGGAATGGCTCGTGACGATCAGCTACCGTTCTCCAAGATCATGGGGGAGGTGAGTCCGAGCCAGCACACACCGATCGGGGCTTGCATCACCGTTGGCCTGCTCGCGGCCATTCCACTCTTGCAGTATGCCGGTGCCGCCTATATCGCCATTGCGGCCACCGGGATGATCTATCTCAGTTATTTCCTCGGAAATCTCGCGACGCTCAGAGCGCGCCTTAACGGCTGGCCGCACACCCGCGCACCGTTCTCGCTCGGCAGGTTGGGACTGGTGGTGAATGTCCTCGGACTCTTGTGGGGCGGCAGCATGCTCCTGAACTTCGCGTGGCCCCGGCCCTGCTGCAATCCGACGCCGCTGGAGACTGTCGTGGACAACACTCAGCTCCTCAACTTCCACGTGCCGTTTCTCGACGGCGTGCCCGTTCTGTGGACCGTCTTTGGCGCGATCCTCCTAATCGGCATTGTCTATTACAGCGTGGTACAGGCGCGGAAGCCGTTCACTCCGATCGTTCCGCCGGAGGACGCCTAGGCACCTAGAGAGAATTGGGGGTCCTGTGCGCCGCATGTAGAGGCCGTTGGCCTCATCAGTCGGCTTTGTTCCAGCGCCACAATGGCTCGCCTCCCGCGCTAAAGTGCGGAGCACCTTTCGGCAGCTCTCGTGGCGGACTTACGAGCAAGATTCACGCCGTCGTGGACGCCAATGGTCTACCTGTGCGCCTCGGCCTCACGCCCGGTGAGGCGCATGACAATAGGCTCTGTTCGGTTCTCCTGGCCGGATTGCGTCCACGAACCATGTTGCTGGCAGATCGAGGATATGACGCGGACTGGATCAGGGCCCTCGCCAGCCAGCAGGGCGCTTGGGCAAACATCCCGCCGAAACGAAATCGCAAGGATCCGATCTGCTTCAGCCCTGACCTCTACCGAGCGCGCAACTTGGTCGAGCGGTTCTTCAACAAGATCAAGCAGTGTCGGCGTATCGCCACCCGCTACGACAAGCTCGCGGCCAACTACCTTGCCTTCATCAAGCTCGCTGCTATTCGGATTTGGCTACGCTTTTATGAGTCCGCGTCCTAGTTCACACGCGACCCTTGGCGGACTGCATCACCACTAC
>JALHTP010000352.1 GCA_022865725.1 Methyloceanibacter sp.
TGCTGCGTGGCCGGACCAGTGTCGCCGCCTAGGCGCTAATCGCCGATTGACAGGATAGGTCGCATTTATCGTGATTTTGGGAGGCGTGTGGAGCGAGCATTTCCCCCAGCAGTAGTGGTATGTGCGGGACCGTACGTCACGGATTGCGCCATCGCCCTCATATCTCGCGGATGAAATCCGGCGAGGCGCTTCTGCTTGCTTATCCTCTCCCCTTGGGGGAGAGGACGGCGAGCGTTCTACCGCTCGCCGGGCGAGGGGGTTTAGGGGTCGACCTGCTCGATCCCCCTCACCCTTTCCGCCATGCGACTTGCGCGCGTTGATGCGTTAGCGCTTCCGCACCTTGATCGCAGCGCGCGCAAGATCGGGGCGGAAAAACCCTCTCCCCAAGGGGAGAGGAGAATCGGCGGAGCTTGTCGCTTGCATTACCGCCGCCGCACCCCAGCTATTAGCGCGCGAGTGAACACAAGGAGTGCTGAGCATGCGGCTACATCTAAGTCTGGCTCGGGCGATAAAAGTGCTTCTGCCGGCGGCGGCGTTGCTCCTTGCCGCGTCGAGCCTGGCACGGGCCGACGATCTGGAATGCGTCAGCACGACCTTCAGAATGTTGTCGCCGAGCGACAAGGTCTGCCTCAGCGTGTTCGACGATCCGAAGGTGCCGGGCGTCACCTGCTACATCTCGCAGGCGCGAACGGGCGGCTGGGGCCAGCCGCTCGGGCTCAACGAGGACCCGTCGAATTTCTCGGTGTCCTGCCGGCAGATGGGGCCGATCAGCGTCGATCCTAAGACGCTGCCCGAGCGGGAGGAGGCGTTCACCGAGAAAACATCGATCTTCTTCAAGAAGACGCGCATCTACCGGATTCCCGACCTGAAGCGCAATTCGCTGATCTATCTCGCCATCAGCGCCAAGCTGATCGAGGGCTCGCCGGCGAATTCGGTCAGCTCCGTGCCGATCATGGTCTGGCCAGAAGCGAAGCCTTGAGGCAGGTGCTCCTGTTGTCATCGCCCGGCTTGACCGGGCGATCCAGTAACCTCTGGCAACGGAGCGCGGTAAGGCGGATCGACAGGCAACGGGCTACTGGATGCCCGCCTTCGCGGGCATGACAAAAGTGAGCCTACTCGGCGGCTTCGGCGAGCGCGTCGAGGCCGGCGAGATGCTTCTCGGCCTCGAGCGCGGCCATGCAGCCGAGCCCTGCCGCGGTGACCGCCTGGCGATAGACGTCGTCGGCCACGTCGCCCGCGGCATACACGCCCGGAATATTGGTCGCGGTCGAGTGCGGCTTGGTGAGGATGTAGCCGGACGGCTTCATATCGAGTTGGCCCTTGAACAGCTCGCTCTGCGGCGTGTGCCCGATGGCGACGAAGATGCCGTCGATGGGAATGTGCACGATCTCGCCGGTGAGCGTGCTTTTGAGATTGGCGCCGGTGACGGAGAGCGGCTTGTCTTGGCCGGTGACCTCGTCGAGCTCGTAGTTCCACATCATTTCGATCTTCTTGTTGGCGAACAGGCGCTCCTGGAGGATCTTCTCGGAGCGGAGCACGCCGCGACGATGCACGAGCAGCACCTGGCTCGCGATATTGGCGAGGTAGAGCGCCTCCTCGACCGCGGTGTTGCCGCCGCCGACCACGAGCACTTTCTTGCCGCGATAGAAGAAGCCGTCGCAGGTGGCGCAGGCCGAGACGCCGTAGCCCAGGAAGCGCTGCTCGGAGGCGAGCCCGAGATAGCGCGCCTTGGCGCCGGTGGCGACGATCAGCGCGTCCGCCGTGTATTCGGTATGGCTGTCGCCCTTGAGCCAGACCGGGCGGCGCTTGAGGTCGGCCTCGACGATGTGGTCGTGGATGATCTCGGTGCCGACATGGGCGGCTTGCAGCCGCATCTGCTCCATGAGCCAGGGACCCTGGATCACGTCGGCGAAGCCCGGATAATTCTCCACGTCGGTGGTCGTGGTCATCTGACCGCCGGTCTGGATGCCGGCGATGAGGAGCGGCTTCAGCATGGCGCGCGCGGCATAGATGCCGGCGGTGTAGCCGGCGGGGCCTGAGCCGATGATGATCAGTTTGGCGTGGCGGGTGGCCATGGATGCGTCGCTCTCACTTCAGACGGGGAGGACAAGAGGTAAGCGCAAGGCGATTGATCCGCAAGCCGGAGTCTCCCTCCCTCTGCAAGGGGGAGGCAGACATGGAGGTCGACGGCTAGACCCCCTCCCGGCGCGCAGGTGCGCCGACCTCCCCCTTTTCGGGGGAGGATTAGCCTTTGGTTTCAAGACCAAGCGCGCGGCGGATGGCGGAGGCGACCACCTCGGTGTCGTTGATTGGCGTGTAGCTCCAGGTCTCGAGGCTGCCCGTGAAGGGGCGCGTGGCGCCGCGCTCCTGCATCAGCCGGTGGAAGCGGGAAATCCTGGTCGAGCGCCCGTTGAGGCCTTGCACATAGACCGGCTTGCCGGTGCCCGCGGCCTCGGTGACCATGTTGACCGAATCCTCGGTGACGACGATGGCGTCGGCCAGCGCGAGAAAGGCGAAATAGGGATTGTCGCTCACCCCGTCCCAGACGATGTGGGGAACGTCCTCGATGGCGGCGGAAAGCGCGGCGAGCGAGTCGGGCCGCGTGCGGCGGGACGGCGTGACCAGCAGCGCGGCCCCGCTGTCACGGGCAAGGGCAGCGAGCTTCGCGCCGAAGGATGCGGCAAGCTCCGGCGGGAAGCTGAAGGCCTGGCTCTCGCCGCCAAGCAGCACCGCGACGCGCGGGCGGGGCAGGGCATCGATGCGAGGTGCGAAGCGCTTTGCCGCTTCGGCAAGCCGCGCGGCGGTGACGCTGTGCACCGCGCCGAACGTGGTGATGGCGTTCGGCGCTTCGAAATCGTCGTGGACCGGCACGGCAAGGAGGTCGAAGAGCCGCGCCGGGACTTTCGGGTTCTGGATGTGCAGCGCGAAGGCGTGCGGCTTGGAGAGCCGCTTGATGGCGAGCGCGATGGGCACGCTGCGCCTGCCTATGGAGATGATGAGGCGGGGCCAGGGCGCTTCCAGTCTCTCATTCGTAGCGACGAAGCGCAGCAGCCTTGCGGGAGGCACGAGGAGTTGCAGCGGCGCCGGGAGAAGCCGCATGGCGCCGGTCACGCGCACGCGCCTCAGGCTGAAGGGGAGGCCGACCGCCTCCGCCACGGCGATGCCTTGCGCCTCCATGCCGACCGCCCCGTCGGTGATGATCCAGGTCTTGGCTGCTCTCGCCTCCTTGCTCTTGGCGATGAGGGCAGCGGCGTCGTCCGGTACAGGGGTTTTTGCCCGGGGCTTGGAGGCGGCTTTCCCTGGCCCGCTAAAACTTTTGGAACGGCTAGCGCTCAATTTCTTTTCGATTCTTTTGGCTGGAGGACGTAAAATTGCGCGAAAGGCGCGGAAGGGTGCGACCCTCGATGCCGCCTTCTAGCCCGCGACCGGCCCAATCGTCCAGGGAGAGGTAAGATGCGTTCAGCCCGGCTCGATGTCACCGACTGGCGGATTCTGCGCGAATTGCAGGCCGACGGGCGCATCACCAATGTCGATCTCGCCCGCAAAGTGGGGATCTCGGCGCCGCCTTGCTTGCGCCGCGTGCGCGCGCTGGAAGAGGCCGGGATCATCAAGGGCTTCACCGCGCTCCTCAACGACAAGGCGCTCGGCTTCGACGTTACCGCCTTCGCCATGATCAGGCTGCACAGCCAGGCGGAAGCCGATCTCATCGCCTTCGAGGAGCGGGCGCGGAGCTCGGCCATCGTGCGCGATTGCTACATGCTCTCGGGCGAGATCGATTTCCTGTTGAGATGCGTGGCGCCGGACTTAAGCGCGTTCCAGGACTTCATCATCCACGAGCTGACGGCGGCGCCCAATGTGGCAAGCGTCAAGACCTCGCTCGTCATCCGCGCCTCGAAACATGCGGCAGGCGTGCCCACCGAGCTTGCCGCGCAAGCCAACGCTCCGGCGCGGCAGATCGAGCGCGCGCGGAGTTGACCGGCGCGTCGGTGCGAGCATGAGTGAAACCAAGTCTACCAATCCCGCGCTCGTCGAGGTGATCAGGGGGAGCCTCGTCGAGAGCCGCCATTTTGGCGCGATCGCCGTCGCCGACGTTGACGGCCGGCTCGTGCTTGCGCTCGGCGATGTGCAGCGGCCGGTGTTCCCGCGCTCGGCCGTCAAGGCGATGCAAGCAATTCCGCTGGTAGAGAGCGGGGCGGCCGATGCGTTTGGCCTGGGCGAGGCGGAGCTCGCCGTCGCTTGCGCCTCGCATAGCGGCGATCACGTGCATATCGAGGCGGTGCAAAGCCTGCTGGCCAAGGCGGGCCTCGACGAGAGTCAGCTTGCCTGCGGCGCGCATTGGCCGGTCAGCGAGACGGCGACGCGCGAGCTGATGCAGGCGCGACGGCGGCCGCAAGCCATCCACAATAATTGCTCGGGCAAGCATGCCGGGATGCTTGCCGCTTGCGTCCAGCTCGGCCTCGATCCGAAAGGTTATGAGCGGCCGGACCACAGGCTGCAAATCATGATCGCGGGAATCATTTCAGAGACTTGCGGTGGCGAGTTGGACCGCCCCCACATGGGCATCGATGGCTGCTCGGTGCCGACCTGGGCCCTTCCGCTCGGCGCGCTGGCGCAAGGCTTCGCCCGGCTCGGCACAGGGGACGGACTCTCTGACGCACGGGCCCGCGCCGCGATGCGGCTGGTCGGAGCCTGCTTCGCCTCGCCGGTTCTGGTGGCGGGGGAAGGGCGCTTCGATACGGTCGCAATATCGGCGCTCGCGCCCGCGGTCTTCACCAAAGGCGGCGCGGAAGGAGTGCATTGCGCTTCGCTGCCAGGGCTCGGGCTTGGGATCGCGGTCAAGGTCGAGGACGGCGCCAAGCGCGGGGCTGAGCGGGCGCTTGCCGAGGTTATCGCGGCGCTGCTACCGGAGGCGAGATTTGCTCTCGCCGATCAGCTCGAAGGCGAGAGCTTGAATTGGCGGAGCACGGTCGTGGGGCGGATCGCTGCCGGCGCCGACCTCAAGCGCGCCCTTGCCGGGATGGAGGCTGGACCTCGCCGCCAGGACGAGAGCGCGGTTCGGTGATTTTAGTCCTTCTTGAATCGTTGCGAGCGCTTAGCGGGAGACGTTGGCATAGACCGCGAGGTTCCGGTACGCCTCGGCGCTCTCCTTGGCGAGATCGGGGCCGACCGGCGTCGGACCCTTCATGGCGCGGATCGCGCCGTCCTTGGTGCCGGTGATCAGATTGTTGGCGATGAGCGCCGTTCCCGCCGATGGATCGATCGAGACGCCGATACCGATATGGGCGTTGCGGATCAGATTGTCGGTGATGCTCACGTCGCGCAGATAGCTCCACCAGCCGGCCGCGATGCCGTAGCCTTGCGCATTCTCGATGACGTTGCCGCTCACCACGCTGTCGGCCTCGACCGCGATGCCGTTGCCGTTGGTCCCGGCGGTCTTGCGGAATGACAGATTGCGGATCAGATTGCCCTGCACCACGGCGAGCCTGCCGCCTTCGTTGAAATTGGTGACGGAGATTCCGGTCGCCGCGGTATCGACGAGATTGTTGGCGATGATGGCGCCTTCGAAGGAGAACTCGGCATAGAGCGCGACCTCGCCGAGCCGCGTGCAGGAGTTGCCGATCATCTGGCAGTTGGAGCCTGAATTGGAGCGGATCGCCGAGTAGGCGCAGTCGGCGATGCGGTTGCCGCTGACCAGCACGGAGCCGGCGCGAAACACATTGATGGCGTTGCCGTTCTGCCCGTCGCCGCCGCTCTTGGCAGCGATGCGCTCGATGCGGTTCGAGGCGACGATGGTGCCGTCCTCTCCCGCCTCCGACCGCCACACCAAAATGCCGTTGTCGCCGCAGTCGCGCACATGGTTATGCGCGATCTCGAGACCGCCGGCATCCTGGCTGAACAGGCCGCCTTTGCGGATGTCGCCGAACTCGCAATCCTTGATCCAGCCCGACACTTTGTGGAGCACTACGCCATCCTCGGTGCTGCCGAGGAAGCGGCAGCCGGAGATGTCGAGATGCCGCGTCTCGATCGCTTTGAGAAGCGAGCCGTTCTCTCCGAGCGGCTTGGCGGCGCCATCGAGCACGAGCCCGGCGAGCCGCACGTTCTCGGCCTGCTCAAGGCTCAGGATCGCGCCGCCGTCGCGATAGCGGAGGACCGAGCGCCCCGGCACGCCTTCGATCTGGGTGCCGGATTTGAGGGTGAGCCGGCTCGTCGAGTAGATGCCGGCGGGTAGAAACAGCGGCGTGCCGGTCTGCGCCGCCTCGTCGGCGGCAAGTTGCAGGGTCGCGGTCTGGTCGATGTCGCCGCCCCCCGCCACGATCCCATAAGTGCTGAAGGCCTGCGGGGCGTCAGCCTCGTCGCGGGCTGAGGCTGAGCGCGGTCCAGAAGCCGCTGCGAGGCCGAGACCGAGGCCGCCTATGAGCACTTGCCTTCGTCCAACGCCCATCGCCTATGCGTCCTTTGCCCTCAACATGGCTTCGGCTTGCGGCATGGCTTCGCCTCGAGCAAAGACCGGGCCGATGGTTGCTTTCGCTGGGTCTTGCGCGCTCGCGAAGGTCACGACGAAGCGCAAAATCTCGTGCGCGCCTTGAAGCAGGGTCGCTTCGCTCACGGGGCCGCCTCTGGCCGACAGAGGCTGGATATGCACGAAGAGCACGAGAGGCGGTTCCGTTTGCCCGCGCGCCCAGTCGAGCGAGTGATAATAAAGAAAATTGCACAGATAGCCGCCCGCGGAACGCGACGCCACGGCGGGGAGGCCGCATGTCTTGAGATGCGCGGCAAGTGCCGCGGCCGGCAGCTTTGTGTCGAAGCGATCGGGTCCATCGGAGCGGATCGCAGGCCCCAAAGGCAAGGCGCCCGTCGCATCTTGGCGCAATGCGGCGCGGTTGTGAGCGGAACGCTCGATGCGGAAAGTTCTCGCGCGCTCGCTGACACCGAAATGAATCATTACATGCGGTTGCAGCGTCTCGTAGAGGCGCGGCATGAGCGCGGCTGACTCCCATTCGGTCGGCAAGATTTGGGCATTGATCTCGCCATCGAAGTCCGGCGTAGGCCGCCGCTCCGCCAGCCTTTCGGCAAGCCAAGCCGAAGGGTTGTTGGGCACGCCCGGAAAGGGGCCAAAGCCCGTAAGAAGGACGCGCGGCCTCGCCATGCTCCTGGACTTACAAGGGGCTCAAGCGGGAGGGAAGCGAATTTGGCGCCGTCTAGTCGGCGTCCTTAATGCCGGCCAGGCGGGCAAGCTCATGCGCCGCGGCGGCAGCGGTCATCTCGCCGGCGCGCACTTTGTCCTCCAATTCCTGAAAGTGGCGCGCCGCGCGCTTGCCGCCCTTGAAGGCGGCGAGCAGACGCTGCTCGAAAATCTCCCGCATCCACAACGCGGCCTGTCCGCTGCGGCGCTCATCGAGCGCGCCGGAAGCGGCGAGGGCGGCATGCCGTTCCTTGACCTTCGCCCAGAGCGCGTCCAGTCCCTTATTGTCTCGTGCCGATAGCGTCAGCACCTGAGGGTCCCAGTTCTCATGGCCCGCGGAAAGGATGTGGAGCGCGGTCCGGTACTCCATCGCCGCGCGATCGGCGCGCACGACCTGGTCGCTATCGGCCTTGTTGACGGCGATGATGTCGGCGAGTTCGAGCAGCCCGCGCTTGATGCCTTGCAGCTCATCGCCCGCGCCTGGGATCGCCACCACAACGAAGACATCGACCATGTTGGCGACGGCGGTCTCCGACTGCCCGACGCCGACCGTCTCGACCAGGACGACGTCGTGACCGGCGGCTTCGGCGAGCGCGATGGTCTCGCGCGTGGTCTTGGTGACGCCGCCGAGACTGTCGCCGGCAGGCGAGGGGCGGATATAGGCGCGGGGATCGGCAGCGAGCCTGCCCATGCGCGTCTTGTCGCCGAGGATCGAGCCGCCGCTCCGCGATGAGGTCGGGTCCACGGCGAGCACGGCGACCTTATGGTCTTCAGCAACGAGGTTAAGTCCGAGCTGGTCGATCAGGGTGGACTTGCCGGCGCCGGGCACCCCGCTGATGCCGACCCTGATGGATTTGCCGGTATAGGGCAGAAGCCGGTCGAGCAGGGCCGCGGCGTCGACCTGATCCCCGGGCTTGGCGCTCTCGACCAGCGTGATGGCGCGGGCGAGGGCCACCCGGTCGCCATCGCGGATGGCCTTGGCGGTCCGCTCGATGTCCTTCTTCGATGTGTCGCTGCCGCGCATGGCATGCGGCGTAGGGGCAAACCGGCGCGAACGCAAGACGTTGATGATATGTTTCGGCTGGGAGGATGGAGACGCCTTTGAGGTCGAAATCGTCGACCCTGCTGCCTACTCGGCGGCTTGCTGCGAGTTGCCCTTCGGATCGCAGCCGAGTTTCTTGAGCAGGTCGATGGCGGCTTCGGCGATGGGTGTGCCGGGGCCGAAGATCGCCTTGGCGCCGGCTTCGTAGAGCGCCGGATAATCCTGCGGCGGGATCACGCCCCCCACCACGACCATGATATCGCCGCGGCCTTGCTCCTCGAGCGCCTCGCGCAAAGCAGGCACCAGAGTCAAATGGCCTGCCGCGAGCGACGACACGCCGACGATATGCACGTCGTTCTCGACCGCCTGGCGGGCGGCTTCCTCCGGCGTCTGGAACAGGGGGCCGATATCGACGTCGAAGCCGAGATCGGCGAAGGCGGAGGCGATGACCTTCTGCCCCCGGTCGTGGCCGTCCTGGCCCATCTTGGCGACCAGGATGCGGGGCCTGCGGCCATGCTCGGTCTCGAAGCCGTCGATCAGCTCCTTGATGCGGTTCAAGCTTCCGTCCATGCGACCCATCTCCGCCCGGTAGACCCCGGTGATCGCCGAAACTTCCGCCCGGTGGCGGCCGTAAACCTTCTCCAGCGCGTCGGAAATCTCGCCGACGGTCGCCTTGGCGCGAGCGGCCACGACGGCGCCTTCGAGCAGATTGCCTTCGCCTGTCTCGGCGTTTCGCGTCAGCGCGTCAAGAGCCTCGCGGACCTCATTCTCGTTCCGCTCCGCCTTGAGGCGGGCGAGCTTGTCGAGCTGCTGGCGGCGCACCGACCGATTGTCCACTTTCAGGATGGCGATGTCGGCCTCGCTGCCGGGGCGATATTTGTTCACGCCGACGATGGTCTGCTTGCGCGAGTCGATCCGGCCTTGGGTCGCGGTCGCGGCCTGCTCGATCATGCGCTTGGGGATGCCGGCCTCGATGGCGCGTGCCATGCCGCCGAACTTCTCCACCTCCTCGATATGGGCGAGCGCGCGCGAAGCGAGGTCGTAGGTGAGGCGCTCCACATAGAAGCTGCCGCCCCAGGGATCGATGCTGCGGGTGGTGCCGGATTCCTGCTGGAGCATGAGCTGGGTATTGCGGGCGATGCGCGCCGAGAAATCGGTCGGCAAGGCGAGCGCCTCGTCGAGCGCGTTGGTGTGCAGCGACTGGGTGTGGCCTTGGGTGGCGGCCATGGCCTCGATGCAGGTGCGCACCACATTGTTGAACACGTCCTGCGCGGCGAGGCTCCAGCCGCTGGTCTGGCAATGGGTCCTGAGCGCGAGCGAGCGCGGGTCCTTCGGATTGAACTCGTCTTTGATCAGCTTCGCCCAGAGCAGGCGCGCGGCGCGCATCTTGGCGATCTCCATGAAGAAGTTCATGCCGATCGCCCAGAAGAAGGAGAGCCGCGGCGCGAACGCATCGATATCGAGGCCGGCGGCGCGGCCTGCGCGCACATATTCGATGCCGTCGGCCAGCGTGTAGGCGAGCTCGAGGTCGGCGGTCGCTCCCGCCTCCTGCATGTGGTAGCCGGAGATCGAGATCGAATTGAATTTCGGCATCCTCCTCGAGGTATAGGCGAAGATGTCCGAGACGATGCGCATCGAAGGCGTGGGCGGGTAGATATAGGTGTTGCGCACCATGAACTCTTTCAGGATGTCGTTCTGGATCGTGCCTGAAAGCTGCTCGGGCGGCACGCCCTGCTCCTCGCCGGCGACGATGAACAGCGCGAGAATGGGAAGCACCGCGCCGTTCATGGTCATGGAGACGGAGACGTGATCGAGCGGGATGCCGTCGAACAAAGTGCGCATGTCGTAGATCGAATCGATGGCGACGCCGGCCATGCCCACGTCGCCGGTGACGCGCGGATGGTCGGAATCGTAGCCGCGATGGGTGGCGAGGTCGAAGGCGATGGAGACGCCCTGCTGGCCCGCCGCGAGGTTCCGCCGGTAGAAGGCGTTGGAATCCTCTGCCGTTGAGAAGCCGGAATATTGGCGGACCGTCCAAGGCCGCTGCAGATACATGGTGGGGTAGGGGCCGCGGAGATATGGCGGCACGCCCGGCATGCCATCGAGGAAGTCGAGGCCGGCAAGATCGCCCGGCCCGTAAGCTGGCCTCACCGCGATGCCTTCCGGCGTCTGCCAAACGGAGGCCTCGACGTGCGCGGAGCTGCCGCCGTTCGGTTGGGTGAAATCCACCTCGGTGAAGGGTGGGATGCGCGTCATCTTCGGTCAGATCTCGTCATAGGCAGAGTGCAGAATTTGAAGCGTATCACAGCCCTGGTGAAGGAAATTGCCAATACCCGCCTGCTCCAGCGCGGCCCGGTCGGCGCCGGCCTTGCCGGCGAGGTAGACGCGCTTGGCGCCCGCCTTCCTCAGCGCGGTGGCGGTGTCGGCGGCCCGGCTCGCATAGACCTTGTCGGAGGAGCACAGGCAGGCAAGCTTGGCGCCGGAATCTTTGAATCGTTTCATCAGGTTGTCGCCGTCTCCTTGCGCCGCTTCGATGCCGCCCGACTCGAACTGGCTCTTGGCGAAGCTCGCCCGCGCATTGAAATCCGCGGGGCGGCCGAGACAGGCGAGAAAGACTTTAGGTCGTGTGCCGTGCTTGGCGAGATGAGCGTCGCTCCGGTCGCGCAGCCGCTCGAAAGGCTCCGAGAGTCGCATCGGTGCCAGCGCCTCCTTGCTCGTGGACAGCGCCGCCAGCCGCGCTTGCGCCAGCACGGCGACCTGATCCTCGGCGAGATCGGGGAAGTCGCTGGTGCCGATCAGAGTCTCCTTCCGGCGCGCGACATTTCCTTCCCGCTCGGCTCTGACCTTGGCCACGGCGCGCTGGATCGATCCTGCTTCAAGCGCCTCGGCCGCGCCGCCCTCACGCTCGATCGCCTGAAACAGCGTCCAGGCTGTGGCGCAGAGCGCGTCGGTCAGCGCCTCGATGGCGCCAGAGCCCGCGGCTGCATCGGCGACGCGATGGATATTGGCTTCCTCGATGAGGATGGTCTGCGTGTTGCGGGCGATGCGGCGGGCGAAAGCATCTGGCACCCCGAGCGCCACGCTGAACGGCAGCACACTCACCGCATCTGCCCCGCCGACCGCGGCACCCAGCGCCGCGATGGTGCCGCGCACGATGTTCCCATGCGGGTCGCGCTTGGTCATCATGCGCCAGGCGGTCTCGGCGGCGACGAAGGCCGGTCGAGGGTTAAGCCCGCAAGCCTCCGCGACCCGCGCCCAAAGCTTCCGCAAGGCTCGGAACTTGGCGATGGTCAGGAACTGGTCCTGATCGGCGGCGAGGCGGAAATAGATGAAGCGGCGCGCATCGTCGAGCTTGATGCCGCCTTGCTCCATCGCCCGCAGATAGGCGACGGCGCAGGCAAGCGCGAAGGCAAGCTCCTGCGCCTCAGAGCCGCCGGCGGCGTGGATCACTCTCCCATCGGCGACGGCGAAGGGGCCGGCAAAATCCTGCGCGGCGAGATCGGAAACGAGTCCCGCAAAGATCGGGGCGAGGTCGGGCCAGGGCTTTGGGCTCTCCCCCGTCATGGCGATCGCGCCCAAGGGATTGAAGCCGAAACGGATGTGCACGGCCTGCGGCGCAAGGCTTCGGGCCTTGACCAAAGTCGCGAGAAGCCCGGCTGCGTCCTTGGACCCGCGACTGAGATCGAGGTCGATGGCGACGCCGGCATCGAGATAGACATTGTCCAGCACCGCGCTGATCGCGGTCCCGGTGGCGGGGAGGGCGTAGCCGTAATCGCCGATGGCGCCTTGGAACACCAGAGTGAGGCCGCTCGCGCCATTGTTCAGATCGTCGAGGATTTGCGTATTGGCGGGCTTGGGATCGGGCAGGTCGATCCGCTGCATGACGGCCCATGGCAGTCCCGGGGTGCGCCCCTCGATGCGGCTTGCCTGTTGGGCGCGGCCATAGAGCGGTTCGATGGCAATGCCGTCATAGGTCTTGGATTTGAGCGCGGCAAAAGGCGCGCCCTTCAGCGCCTCTTCCACGAGCGCCTTCCACGCCGCCTCGTCGGCGGGCGGGAAATCACTGGCCAAGGACAGTTCCACCATTCTCGTCAAGCTCTAAGCTGGCTCAAGCCCCCTCCTAGCATGAAGCAGAAGCAGCGAGGAAGGCGTGCGGCGCAAAGTCCGGCCCGGTCAGAGCCGTCTTTGCGGAGGCCTCAGGAGAAGCTAGAGTGCGGCCCGGATTCGAGGAGAGGACTTAAGTATGGCGAAGCGCAAGGCGGCAGCGCCGAAGGACGATGCCGGATCGGGCACAAATGAGCCGTTCGAAGCGATCTCGGACGGCCGAGTCAATATCGGCAAGAGCACTGACCTAAAAGAGGTCGAGTTCATCCTGCTTCGACTTGCCAACCGCCACGGGCTGGTTACCGGCGCGACGGGAACCGGCAAGACCGTCACCTTGCAAGGCTTGGCAGAGGGCTTCTCAGACCAGGGAGTCCCGGTGTTCTGCGCCGACGTGAAGGGCGACCTCTCCGGCGTGGCCGAAGACGGCGAGATGAAGCCTTGGATCGAGGCGCGCGACAAGGCGATCAACTTCACGCAGAATTTCCGCGCCTACCCGGTGATCTTCTGGGACCTTTTCGGTGAGCAAGGCCTCCCAATCCGTACGACCATCTCGGAGATGGGTCCGCTTCTTCTCTCGCGCCTGATGGACTTGAGTGACGCGCAGGAGGGCGTGCTTAATATTGCCTTCAAAATCGCCGACGACGAAAAGCTTCCGCTTTCGACTCTGGCAAATTTGCAGACCCTGCTTGAGGGCCTTGCGGCGCGCGCGGACACCCTCACCACGAAATACGGCAATGTCACCAAAGCCTCGGTCGGCTCGATTCAGCGCTCGCTGCTCGTGCTCGACCGGCAAGGCGGCGCGCATTTCTTCGGCAAGCCTGTCCTCAATATCAAGGATCTCATGCTGAAGGACGGCAAGCAGGGCTATATCAACGTGCTTGCGGCGGAGAAGCTCATGGAGTCGCCGCGGCTCTATGCGACCTTCCTTTTGTTTCTCCTCTCGGAGCTGTTCGAAGAGATGCCGGAGGTCGGCGATCCCGACAAGCCGAATCTCGTGTTCTTCTTCGACGAGGCGCATCTCCTGTTCAAGGATGCGCCGAAGGCGCTACTGGAGAAGGTCGAGCAGGTGGTGCGGCTGATCCGTTCTAAAGGTGTCGGCGTCTATTTCGTGACGCAGAATCCGCTCGACATTCCCGACACCGTATCGCGTCAGCTCGGCAATCGTATCCAGCATGCACTGCGCGCCTTCTCGCCTATGGAGCAGAGGGCGGTGAAGGCGGCGGCGACGACCTTCCGCGCCAATCCCGCTTTCGATACCGAAAAGGCCATCATGGAGCTTGGTATCGGCGAGGCTCTCGTGTCGACGCTCGACGACAAGGGCCAGCCGAGCATCGTCCAGCGCACGCTGGTGCGGCCGCCGAATTCGCGCGTCGGACCGATCACCGACTCTGAGCGTAGCAAGATCATCGCCGCCAGCCCGGTTGAATATCCGCAGAAGCCGGCTGACAGCTCTGCCGACCAAGCGCGTCTGCAACAATGGGCCGACGGAGCCGCGGAAGCCAAAGCCGCCAGTGCCGACGAGAAGGCCGCGACAAAGACGAGTTCAGGCGGCTCTTCGCGCAGCGATGGTTTCTGGACGACGCTCGGCAAGACGCTGATCAAAACCGGCGTGCCATTGGCAACGCGCGTGCTGACGGATGCCCTTAAGGGGCGCGGCCGGCGTGGCGGAGGAGGCTTCACCGGCCTCGGCGCGCTCGACACTGGCGGCGGGGCCAGTGCAAAGAGTCCCGACGATTCAAAGACCGAGACATCGGCCGGCGACAAATATGTGCCTTTCAAGAGCATCAACGTCGTCGAGCGTGGCGTACTCGGCGGCCGCAAGCGTCAGTAGAGCGGTTTACCCGGCGTCGCCTAGCCGCTACTGATCCCCCATGCTCACCATTCAAGACATCTCGCTGCGCTTAGGCGGCCATCTCGTCCTCGATCGGGCCACCGCGGCCCTGCCGCCGAAGAGCCGCGTCGGGCTGATCGGCCGCAACGGCGCCGGAAAATCGACGCTGCTGAAGGTGATCGCCGGCATCAATGAAGCCGACGACGGAACCGTCGAGACGCCGTCTGGCACGCGCATCGGCTATGTCGCCCAGGAAACGCCAGGAGGTTCGGCGACGCCTTTCGACACGGTGCTCGCCGCGGCGGTCGAGCGCGCGCGATTGCTGGAGGAGGCCGAGCACGCTCACGATCCGCATCGCATCGGCGAAATTCACGAGCGGCTCAATGCGATCGATGCCCATGGCGCACCGGCGCGGGCGTCCCGCATTCTTTCCGGTCTCGGCTTTTCCGAGGAAGCGCAACATCAACCGCTCTCGTCCTTCTCGGGCGGCTGGCGCATGCGGGTCGCGCTTGCAGCACTTCTCTTCTCCGAGCCCGATCTCCTGCTGCTCGACGAGCCGTCCAACCATCTCGATCTCGAGGCGGCGCTGTGGCTCGAATCCTTCCTGAAGAGTTATCGCGGCAGCCTCATCGTGGTCAGTCACGAACGCGATCTGTTGAACAACGTCGTCGATTATATCCTCCATCTGGAGCGGGGCGGGGTCACGCTCTATACCGGCAACTACGATCAGTTCACGCGGCAGCGGCGCGAGCGTCAGGTGCAGATCGAGGCGCAGCGCAGTCAGCAGGAGGCGAAGGCCAAGAAGCTGCAAGCCTATGTCGATCGTTGGCGCTACAAGGCTCACACCGCCCGCCAGGCGCAAAGCCGCCTGAAAGCCTTGGCCGCGATGGGGCCGATCGCCGCTTTGGTTCAGGACGCCTCCGTGGTGTTCGACTTTCCCAGTCCCAAGGAGCTGCGCCCGCCGCTGGTGGTGCTGGACGGCGTTGCGGTTGGCTACGCGCCCGGCGCGCCGGTGCTGTCGCAGCTCGATTTACGCATCGATCCGGACGACCGCGTGGCGCTGTTGGGCCGCAATGGCAATGGCAAGACGACCTTGGCGCGCCTCCTAGCGGGCCAGTTGCAGCCGATGGAAGGATCCATCGTCGCATCCGGGAAATTGCGGGTCGGCTATTTCGCCCAGCATCAAATCGAGGAGCTGATTGCCGACGAAACTCCGCTTCAGCACATGGAACGTCTGCTGGGGAGCGCAAAGCAGGGCGAGGTCCGCGCTCAGCTCGGCCGCTTCGGATTTTCGGGCGACAAGGCGAATGTCCTGGTGCGCAAGCTCTCAGGCGGCGAGCGGGCGAGGCTGTCGCTCGCGCTCATCACAAGAGACGCGCCGCATATTCTCATTCTCGACGAGCCGACCAACCATCTCGACGTGGATGCGCGCGATGCGCTGGTGCAAGCCTTGACCGATTTCGGCGGCGCGGTGGTCGTGGTCAGCCATGACCGGCATCTCTTGGGGCTGATCGCCGATCGGCTGCTGCTGGTCGACGACGGGACGGTCAAAGAGTTCGACGGCAATCTCGACGATTATCGCGACATGATCCTGGCGTCCGCGCAGGGCCGCGGGGCGAACGGCGACAAACCGGCCAAGCGCGAGAACCGCAAGGTCGAGCGGCGCCTGTCAGCTGAGCTGCGCGAACGCAATCAGGCCTTGCGCAAGACGCTCACCCAGGCCGAGGCCGAGGTGGCCCGGCTCTCGAAGCGGCGCGCGGAGATCGACCAGATGCTGTCGGCGCCGCAATCCAATGGCGGCCCATCGGTGAGCGAGCTGATGAAGACCCGCGCCGAGGTCGAGCGGAACCTCGCCTCGGCCGAGCACCGTTGGCTGGAAGCGAGCGAAGCCGCCGACCGCGCTACGGGTGAGGGCGCGACGCGAGGATAGCGCGGGGATAAAGCGACCGCCGTCTCATCTCGGCGAAGGGGCGTGGCGGAAGATGCGGGTGCAATTCCCGGTCGAATTTGCGCGATAGATGGGAAACTGCCGGGCTATTGCGGGGCCAGGGCGTACATCTCCTCGACATGGTCCCAGTTGATGAGACTGTCGAACCAGGCTTCGAGATATTTCGGCCGCTCGTTCCGATAGTCGATGTAATAAGAGTGCTCCCACACATCGACGCCAAGCAACGGCCAGCCGCCAGTGACCAGCGGGTTCTCGCCGTTCGGCGACTTGGTGACCTGGAGCTTGCCGTCTTTTAGGGCGAGCCAGGCCCAGCCCGAGCCGAACTGGGTCTTGCCGGCCTCGATGAAATCGGTGCGGAACTTGTCGAAGCCGCCGAGATCGCGGTCGATCAAAGCTAGCACCGAGCCCGGCACCTTCTTGCCGCCGCCGCCTTTCTTCATCCACTGCCAGAAATGGATGTGATTGAAGTCTTGGCCGGCATTGTTGAAGATCCCCGGATTCTTGCCGAAGCTCGCCTTGACGATCTCCTCCAGGCCCTTGCCCTCGAAACCTGAGCCGGGCAGCAGCCTGTTCAGATTGTCCACATAGGCCTTGTGGTGCTTATCGTGATGATATTGCAGCGTTTCCGCCGACATATAAGGCTGAAGCGCTTCATAGGCGTAAGGCAGGGGAGGGAGTTCGAAGGCCACGGCAGTACTCCGCCAGGTTGGGAAGGTGGGAAATTCTGCCGAAAGCTAAAGGTTCCCTCGAAGGGAGGCAAGCCAAGCTCTTGCCCGACCGAAATGATTGGCCTGGCGTAATGATAAGAGCGCGAAGGCTCTAGGAGCCCCCGCGCTCAGAAACACAGGAAGGTTTCTTGGGCGTGCGGGCGGAAGCATGCGACTTTCGCCATGACGGAGGCATGAAGTCCGCATGAAACCCAGATGAATGACAAGAAGGAGGTGGGCGCGGAGCCCCTGAACTCCGCGCCCGGTGCCGAGGAAGGTTTGCTATGTCAGTGCAGGGATCTGACGCTTTCGACTTTGCGCGAGTGGAACTGAACCCTGGATGAACCAGCGATGCAGGATCGGTTCAGGCTACGCGCTCGGGCGCGGTCGTGTGCCAGCGCACTCACTTGATCAGTGCCTGGAGCTCCTTGAATTCGGGCGTGCCGGCGCGCTCCAGCCACTCGAACAGGACCATCTCGCTGTCGACAATGTCGGCCCCCGCCTTCATCAGGCGGGTCATGGCGAGCCTGCGGCTCACCTTGGAGCGCGAGCCGACGGCGTCGGCCACGACGAAGGCCTCGAAGCCCTGCGCCTCGAGGTCGATGGCGGTTTGCAGCACGCAAACATGGGCCTCGATTCCCCCGATCACGACTTGAGGCCGGCCTTGCCGGCGAAGCTCATGCAGCCTGTCGCGCAAAGCCGCGCTCCGCAGGCAGGAGAACTCGACCTTGTCGAGCACCATGCCAGCATTGGCGAAGGCTTCGCGGATCGGATCGACCGTCGGCCCCAATCCTTGCGGATATTGCTCGGAGAGGGTGATCGGGACGTGCAGCATCCGCGCCGCGCGCACGAGCCGGACGCAGCGCTCGACCACGCGGTCCTTGCCCGCGATCGTGTCGAGGAGCTTGTCCTGGACGTCGACGATAAGGAGCTGGGACTTGTCGCGGGCGAGCAGCATGGCGGCGATAATTTGACCGGATTCGCTTCCGCTTCATAGCCTTGTCAGCCGGCGCGGCCGGCGATCTTGAGCGCGAAGGCGTAGGCCAGCGCCACCTCCTTCAGCCGCTCGAAGCGGCCGCTAGCGCCGGCATGGCCAGCCGCCATATTGGTGCGAAGCAGGATGAGCGGATCGCCTAGCCCGCGCTCGCGGAGCTTCGCCACCCATTTGGCCGGCTCCCAATAGGTCACGCGCGGATCGGTGAGCCCGGCAAGCGCGAGGATATGCGGATAGGTTCGCGCGCGTACATTGTCGTAAGGCGAATAGGCGGCGATGGTCCTGTAATCCGCTTCGCTCTCGATCGGGTTGCCCCATTCCGGCCATTCGGGCGGGGTGAGCGGCAGGCTCTCGTCCAGCATGGTGGTGAGCACGTCGACGAAGGGCACCTCGGCGATGATGCCGAGAAAGAGGTCCGGCGCGATGTTGGCGATGGCGCCCATCAGCATGCCGCCGGCGCTGCCGCCATGGGCGACGATTTGGCCGCGCGCGGTGAAGCCCTGCTCGGCGAGGAATTCACCCGCGGCGATGAAATCGTTGAAACTGTTCACCTTCTTCGCGCGCTTGCCGTCCTTGTACCAGCGATAGCCCTTGTCCTTGCCGCCGCGCACATGGGCGATGGCATAGACGAAGCCCCGATCGACGAGGCTGAGCGCGTTGGTGGAGAAGCCGGCCGGGATGCTCATGCCATAGGCGCCGTAGCCGTAAAGGAGGAGAGGGGCCTTGCCGTCGAGCGCCGTTGCCTTGCGGTAGAGCAGGGACATGGGCACCGTCTCGCCGTCTCGTGCCGGAGCCATGACGCGGCGCGTGACGTAGAGAGAAGGATCGTGCCCGCTCGGAATTTCCTGAGTCTTGCGAAGCTCCCGCGTGCGTGTGCTCATGTCGTAGTCGAACACCTGCGCCGGTGTCGTCATCGATGAATAGGTGAAGCGCAAGACAGCCGTGTCGTATTCGTACCCGGCCGAGATGCCGAGCGAATAGGCTTCCTCGTCGAAGGCGATGGCGTGCTCTTCCCCGTCGGCGAAGCGGCGCACGACGATGCGCGGCAGTCCGTCCTCGCGCTCGAGCCGCACGAGAAAATCCTTATAGGCGACGACATCGAGAATGAGCCGGCCCGGCCGGTGCGGCTCGATCTCGCGCCAATGCTCGCGGCCAGGACTGCCGGCAGGCGTCTCGACGATGCGGTAGTCCTCGGCGCCCCCGGAATTCGTCAGGATGATCAGGCGCCCGTCATGATGATCGACCGAGTAATCGTGCTCGGGCTCGCGTGGCGCCACGAGACGCGGTGCTGCGGCGGGATCGGCGGCGTCGATCAGGCTGATCTCCGACGTCTCATGGTCGTGCACGCTGAGCAGGAGGAGGCGCCGGTCCTGGGTGGCGCCCAGGCCGAGGAAATACCCTGCGTCGGCTTGTTCGTGGATGAGAGCGTCGGCGGTCTCGGCGCCGATCGCGTGCAGCAGCACGCGCCGTGGGCGATGCTCGTCGTCAAGCCAGACATAAAGCAGGTTCCGGCTGTCGGCGGCCCATTCCAGCGATCCGTTGCTGTCGGCGATGCGGGATTCCAAGAGAGCGCCGGTCAAGGCGTCGATGATGTTGACGGTGTAGAACTCAGAGCCCTTGGTGTCGACGGCGTAGGCGACAAGGCTGTGGTCGGGGCTGTGGGTGACGCTGGCGATGCGGAAATAGGCATGCGGCTTGGCGAGCGCATTTCCGTCGAGCAGGATCTGCTCCTCGCCGCTGCCGCTCGCCTTGCGGCAGAAGAGCGGATGCTGGCCGCCAATGACGAAGCGTGAGTAATAGGCGAAAGCCCCATCGGGAGCGGGAACGCTGGCGTCGTCCTCCTTGATGCGGCCCTTCATTTCGGCAAAGAGCCTGGCCTGGAGCGCCTTGGTGTCGGCCATGGCCGCCTCGGTGTGGGCGTTCTCGGCTTCGAGATAGGCCCTGATCTCCGGGTCGAGCAAAGCGGGATCGCGCATCACCGCTTGCCAATTGGCAGCGCGGAGCCATGCGTAATCGTCCACCCGCTCGATGCCGTGATACAGCGAGGTCAAGGGACGGCGGATGGCGCGCGGTCGACTTACGCCCGACCGCGCCGCCGGAAACGCTTTTGCATCCATGTTTGAGATTACGTGCCGCTTTTGCCGCCGGTGTCGAGGTCTAGCGCGCATCCATTGATGCAGTAGCGCAGGCCCGATGGTCCCGGCCCGTCAGGAAAGACGTGTCCGAGATGCGCATCGCAATTGGCGCATTTCACCTCGATCCGGCGCATGCCGTGGGACGTGTCCTCATGGGTGATCACCGTGCCTTCGGCCGCGGCCGCGCTGAAGCTCGGCCAGCCGGTGCCGGAATCGAATTTGGTGTCGGAGCGGAACAGCGGAGACCCGCAACCCACGCAGCGATACATGCCGTCGCGCTTGTCGTTGTAGTAAGGATTGCTGAAAGCACGCTCGGTGCCGTGCTCGCGCGTAACATGGAACTGCTCAGGCGTAAGCTTTTTGCGCCACTCGGACTCTGAAACTTCTAGCTTCGCAGTGTCAGTCTTGTGCATTTTGTCAGCTTTGCTCATCGATGGAACACTTTCCGGATCATTCGCATTTATTCCACCGCAATATAAGCATCCGAACCGACCCTCCGAAGAGTTTTGGACCACGCTCACGCAGGCTTGATTCCCTAACAGGTTGCGGGGTTCCCGCTTAGGTTGAAAGGGAAAGTCTCCGAAATGTCATAAACTCGCTGCCAGTCAAACTTAAGCAGCGGTGCGAGCCAGTTTGGGTAAACGAAAGTCGTCCCTTCATTTATCATGTTCCCCGAGTGGTCAGTCTTCATAAGAAGAGGTGCATTGCGGCTGCATGGAAGATTGCTTATAGAGAGAAATCAGCTTAGGTCGTGGGAGTCTTTCAATTTCTCTAGTTGCGAAACGTTGTAACTGCACGTCACAAAAACGGCGTAATCTAATGACCCAAGAGTCATGTGGGCCCGGGAGATGCACCCAGCACCTGTAAGTCACGGCGTGCTTGGAGGACCTGGGATTTAGCCAAGATCAAGGAGGCACTCATGGAAGCGAATCTGGAGAAGAACGAACTCGTCGAACTCACCGCTGAGATCGTCTCGGCTTATGTCAGCAACAACCCGGTCGTCGCGACAGACCTTCCTGCTGTCATCCACAATGTGTTCGACGCGCTGAGCAAAGCCTCGAGCGCCTCTGGCCAGCCTGCCAGGGAAGAGTTGAAGCCGGCCATTCCAGTAAAGAAATCCGTCACGCCCGAGTACATCATCTGCCTCGAGGACGGGAAGAAGTTCAAATCGCTGAAGCGCCATCTGCGGACCCATTACGACCTGTCGCCCGAGGACTACCGCGAGAAATGGGGCCTGCCGCACGACTATCCGATGGTCGCGCCGAACTACGCGGCGGCCCGTTCCGACCTCGCCAAGCGCATGGGTCTCGGACAGCGCCGGCGCTAAGAGCGTCCTGATCGGCGGAACGTTGGCTTGGATGCGGCGCGGCGATCTGGAGGCCGCGCTTCAACCTCGTCCACCTCCCCAAGATCGGGTAGGCGCCTTAAGTGTTACCACAAGCCTTTGTGACTCTTGATGAATCTGGCTTTCGCCGCTTGCATGTCGAAGGCGAACTCCACATAGTCGGAGGAAGACGAGCGATTCGCGGGTCCTTCAGGGGCCTGCGGCAGGGGGAATGAGAATGCTGTCTGGATGCGCCTTTCGGGCCCAGCTCGTGATGCAAGGACAGCGTGAATTATTCGATTATTGGCTTCGGTCGGCGGGCGCCCGCTCCATGCCGGCGAGATCCGATCTCGATCCTCTCAAGGTGCCGAGGCTGCTTCCTTCGATCGGCCTGATCGATGTCAGAGACGGCCTAGACGACGCCTGTTTCAGGCTGGCGGGGACCCGGCTCCACGACATTTACGGGCAGGAGATCACCGGCAAGCGCGCGGGCGAGGTGTTTTCCGGCGAGCAGGCCGACTATTGGCGCCGCATCCATGCCGGCGTGGTGGGGAAGGGTTCGCCGCTCCATGGCGTCGTGCGCGGGCCCGCCAAGGACCGAGACCATATCGTGTTGTTCTGGTTGAGGTTGCCGCTGTCGGAGGACGGCGGCCGGGTCGATCGAATCCTTTGTTTCGACGTGGCCGGTCCGACTGAGTGCGCGCCTGCGCATCCCGAACGCGCGCTGCTTCGCTATCCCCGCCTTCACTCGCAGCCGAAATCCTTGTCGCGGCGGGTGCAATTCGGCTGAGCCTCGATCCGGCTTAGCCCCGCAAGCTCTCCTTTATAGGCACTGATGAGACCGAGATGCCGGTTCAGGTCATAGCTCCAATGGCCTGACAAAGCGCGCCGGCGCTCGGCGCGAAGCGCGCTGCGAAGCTTCGCCAGCACGCGGCGGCATCCTTCGGGGCTATGGTCGTCGGGCTCGCGCGGCCAGAGCGCGATCAGCCTCGGCAGGTCGCGCGCCCGCAAATAGGCGGCAGCGCCCGCTTCGGCCATTGGGCCAAAAATGCGCATGGCCGTCGAGCCTTGGCGCGCTTCCCTCCTCTCCCTCTCGCTCCGACGCGGTCTGTCCTGCACGTGCTTGCCTCCTCTCATCGAGGCTTGAGCATGCGCGTGCCTGAGGGGGCTGAGGATTTGAGGGTGATTGGCCGCGCCGCTCGAGGCGGCGGTTCCCCGCGATCTTCCCGGCCGATCGCCTTGGCGGAAGCGATTCCTCGACTTGAAGCGGGGCGCCTTATCCCCGGCCAGCGCTACCCCTTCTAGAGTTTGCTAGGTATTTATTCCTAGCAGGCTACCGAAAGGGGAGTGTCGCCGATGAGTGGTGCAGTTCGGACGGTCGAGAGAGTTTGCTTGGCGAAGGGGCCGAGGGCCCGCTTAGGCGTGCGCAGGTCCCAGCTACGGCAGGTGATCGATCCCGCCGTGGCGGCGGTGTTCGAGGTGGACCTCCACGATTTGCGGGCGGCCACACGCGGTTCGACGCGGACGGCCTTCGCCCGCCAAGTGGCGATGTATCTCGCTCATGTCGTCTGCGGCCTCAGCCTCACCGAGGTCGGCACGCTGTTCGCCCGCGATCGGACGACGGCGGCGCATGCCTGTAGCGTGGTCGAGGACCGGCGCGACGATCCCGATCTCGACGGAAGGCTCGAGCATCTGGAGCGCGCGGTCGCCTCGCTCATCGATGCGCTGCTCTCGGGGCGAGGCTAGACCATGAGACCCAAAGCACCACCCAAAAATGCCAGCGACGGCGATTCTTTCAGGCAGCAGCATCAGCTGCGCACAATTGCCGAGAGGGAAGTCGACGGCGTCCGCCGCCCTGTCCTGGTGAATGACGCGGAGAGTCCGCTCGGCTGGCTCAAGAGCCGGAAGGACCGGAACGGCAGGGCATTGATTACGCCCGATCAGTACGAGGCAGGCGAACGCTTGCGCGCGGATTATTGGTTCGCGCATATGAGCCCAAGGGTGACCTCGAACTGGTCGGCGCTGGCACCCTCCGAGCGCTCGCGCCGTGCGGCGCCTTCGAATGCCGCGGCGCTTCGCGACGAGGTCATCGCGGCCAAGGAGCGGGTGATGCGGGCGCTCATGGCGGTGGGTCCGGAAGTCTCGGGCGTGCTGGTCGATATCTGCTGTGAGCTGAAGGGTCTCGAAGAGGCCGAGAAGGAGAACGGCTGGCCGCAGCGGGCGGGCAAGGTGGTTCTACAGATCGCCTTGACGCGTCTTGCCAGGCATTACGGGCTGATCGCGGACGACAAGCAGAAGCCGGCGAGACGCGGCATGCGGCATTGGGGAAGCAACGACTACCGGCCCACGCTCGATGCATGGAGCTCAGGCTCAAAACGCGATGACTAATGCAGCCTGCGCCGGGCGAGAGACGTCTCGGCGTCGGTCCTGATCCGCTTGACCATGGCCATGAGGCCGTTCGAGCGCTGCGGCGTGAGATGCTCGTTCAAGTGCAGCAGCCCGAGGCTTTGGCCGGCATCGATGCTCACGATCTCGTCCGCGGTCTTCCCCGAGTAGAGGGAGAAGAGGATCGCGACCAGCCCGCGGACAATGTGAGCGTCGCTGTCGCCGATAAAGGTCAGGCGCGGGGCGTCTCCGCTCTGATCGACATGGGTCGAGAGCCAGACCTGGCTGACGCAGCCTTGCACCTTGTTGGCGGCGGAGCGGTCCGCCTCGGGCAAAGGCTCAAGCTTTCGGCCAAGCTCGATCACGTAGCGGTAGCGGTCCTCCCAGTCGTCGAGGAACTCGAAATCGGCAAGGATCTCCTCGAAGCTCGAGGCCCGGCGCGTCTCGTTCAAAGTGTCCATGAGAATCAATATAGGCGGGAACGAAGACGGCTGCGACCGGCTTCAATGCAAAAGTTGGGGCGCGCAGATTGGGAGGGAAAGGGCAGAAACCTTCCCAATCGCGCGCCCCTTGGCAGGCGGGGGACTGCCAAAAACTTTGGTAATGAATTGCAGCGAAGGACGCCGCTTAAGTCCCGGCCGGATCGGGCCCGGACCAAGCCTCTTCGCGGTCCTCAGGATTGAGGGTGTCCTGCGAAGCGCTCATGTCGAAGCGTGCCGGCTTGACCATGGAGCCCGTATCCGCGACTGGCGTCGCCGCCTCGCCGGACCCCGTCTTGTTCTGGATGAGGTCCATCAGCATGCGGGCGCCGAACTGCGCCTTCTGCACGAACACGGCGAACGCATCCTTGCCCCTGGCGCAGGTCTCCGGATTGCGGTCGCAGAAGGAGGCAACGTCGTTCACCGCCGCCTGCGCCGTCCCGTAAACCTCGCTGCGCTGCTGAGCGTCGGTCGGAAGCAGCAGCACGATGATCATCAGCCAGAAGGCCGCCCTGATAAGGAACAGCATTGCTTTGCCCTCTCTGTTTGCGCCTTTGCGGCTTTTGCGCCGCTATCGTTCCCCTTAACGCGCTCAATATAGCGCAGATAAAATAAGGGAGTTTCACTGCAATCAATAAAGTTTGATACGAAAATTCCGATCGATTCTTCAAAGTACAAGATTAGCATTTTCCTAATACTTGATGACAATTCATGTGAGAATTGTCTCAAATTTTACAGAATTCGCCGCTCGGGGCGGTTTCGCAGCCGCAAGCGGAGGCTTCGATCAGCCGAGCGGAGGGCTCGCGGGGCCCGCTTTAAGCTTCCTTAAGCGCGCATGCCAATAATCAAGACAAGACGATCGGACAAGACAATCGGGCAACACAATCGGGGACGTAGCGGTGCTTGGCCCGCTCCGGGATGCGCGTGTTTGGTAGTGAAAGTCTGCGGGGGCTCTCAGCCTATTTCAGCTCGCTCGTGCACGATTCGGCTCGCGGCGATCCGCTGACCACCGCCCGCCATCAATCCTTCATTGCGTCGCATCTGCTGGGCGGGCTTCTCGCGCTCTGCGTCTTTCCGGTTTACCTCGTGGTCGGCGGCAAGCCCTCGCTGCTCGGGGCCGCCGCCTTCCTTTGGCTGCTGTCGCCGATCGGCATCGCCATCTTCCTGGCACGGACCGGGCGATTCGCTGCCGCCCATCTGGCGTCGGCGGCGAATCTCGCAGGCCTCGTCACCTATTGCGCCTGGCTCACCGGAGGCCTCGGCTCTTGGCTCATTCCGTGGATGGTGGTCGTGCCGATCGAGGCAGCGCTCGCCACGGACCGGCGAATCGTCGCCTGGGCGGCTGGCGTCGCAGGCCTTGGCCTGACCGTTCTCGCCGTGGCCCAAGGGTTCGGCCATATGCTGCCGCCGCAAGCGGTGCCGCTGTCGCCCATTCTGCTCGGCCTGATCGGCGCCATGAGCGCCATGGCCTATGCGGCGGCGCTGGCAGTGATGGTGCAGCTCGTGCATCGGCGATCGGAAAGTACGGTTCGCGCCGGCGAGGAGCGCTACCGGCTCTTGGCCGAGAACGCGACCGACATGATCACCCGCCATGACGAGAAGGGCCGCGTCATCTTCGCCTCGCTCGCCGCGCAGCAGCTCTTCGGCGAGCCTGCGCAGAAGATCGCCGGCGACGGCCTCTTCGAGCGCGTGCATGTCGCCGACCGCCCGGCTTATCTCACGGCGTTGTCGCGCTCCTTTGCCAATAACGAGCCAATCGCGGTCGAGTTCAGAGTGCGCCGCGCCGGCTCAGCCGAAGCGGCTCGCTATGTGTGGGTCGAGATGCGGTGCCGGCCTTTACGGGCAGAGGGCGCCCCGCTCGACCGGCCCGGCATCGTCGCCGTGACGCGTGACATCTCCGACCGCAAGGCGCAGGAGGCCGAGATCCTGCGCACCCGTGATGACGCCGAGAGCGCAAGCCGGGCCAAGACGCAGTTCCTCGCCAATATGAGCCATGAGCTCCGCACCCCGCTCAACGCCGTGATCGGCTTCTCCGAGATCCTCAACCGCGAGCTGTTCGGATCGCTCGGCGAA
>JALHTP010000353.1 GCA_022865725.1 Methyloceanibacter sp.
CGGCGTCGGCAAGACCGAGGTCGCGAAGCAGCTCGCGCTGCTGCTCGGGGTCGAGCTTCTGCGCTTCGACATGAGCGAATATATGGAGCGGCACACCGTGTCGCGGCTGATCGGCGCGCCGCCCGGCTATGTCGGCTTCGATCAGGGCGGGCTCTTGACTGATGGCGTCGATCAGCACCCGCATTGCGTGCTTCTGCTCGACGAGATCGAGAAGGCGCATCCGGACCTGTTCAACATCCTGTTGCAGGTCATGGATCACGGCAAGCTGACCGACCATAATGGCAAGCGCGTCGACTTCCAGAATGTCATCCTGATCATGACCACCAATGCCGGGGCGAGCGACCTCGCCAAGGCGGCAATCGGCTTCAACCGCGCGAAGCGCGAGGGCGACGACGAGGAGGCGATCAACCGGCTGTTCAGCCCGGAGTTCCGCAACCGTCTCGACGCCGTCATCACCTTCGCCCATCTCCCGCCCGAGGTCATCTCCCAGGTGGTGGAGAAGTTCGTGTTCCAGCTCGAGGCGCAGCTCAGCGACCGCAACATCACCATCGAGCTGACGCCGGAGGCGAATGCGTGGCTTGCCGAGCGGGGCTATGATGACAAGTTCGGCGCCCGCCCGCTCGCCCGCGTCATCCAGGAGCACATCAAGAAGCCGCTGGCCGAGGAGATCCTGTTCGGCGCGCTTATGAATGGCGGCATCGTGCGCGTGCTGGTGGAGGAGAAAGCGGGTGAGAAGGTGCTCGGCTTCGAATATCTCAAGGCCGACGCGCCCGTGCGCCCGCGCGATCCCGAGGATACCGATCCAGACGGCGAGGGGCCCGAGGACGGAGGGCCCAAGGGACCTCCCAAGGCGGGCGGGCCTAAGCCGCGCGTGCGGCGAGCCCCGCGCAGGCCGCGCGCCGGGCGCGGCCGAACCGTCGGCGCAAGCCTCGTGCCCAAGGTGCCGCTCGGCACGAAGTAGTTTCCACTAGCCTGCCGCTGTTACACCTCTCCCCAGCGGGGAGAGGTCGGCGCGCGTTTGCGCGCGCCGGGTGAGGGGGCTTAGCTGTTGCTAATTCGGTTCCCCCCTCAGCCTGCTCGCCATGCGACTTGCGCTAAGCGCCGCTTGATAGCGTCGCGCGCAAGATCGCGGCGAACAGCGCTCTTCCCCACGGGGAGAGGGGGACGGGTGGCTCAGTTCGTGCCGAGCCTTTTTCTGATCTTCTCGGCCGTGGCGGCGAGTGCCACCTGATCCGCCATCTTGCCGGCGTGGGGCTTCAGCGCCTCGCCGTCTTTGCGCGGGATGATGTGGACGTGGAGGTGGAACACGGTCTGGCCAGCGGCGGCTCCGTTGAACTGCTGGATCAGCACGCCTTCGGCGCCCATCGCCTCCTGAATGACCGGCGCGAGCTTCTGCACCACCGTCATCAGTCTGGCGAGCGCCGCGGGCGAGATGTCGAACAGGTCGCGCGCCTTCTCCTTGGTGATGACCAGCGCGTGGCCGTCGCTGCGCGGCATGATGTCGAGAAAGGCGAGCGTGTCCGCGTCCTCGTAGATCTTGTGGCAGGGGATCTCGCCCCGGAGCATCTTGGCGAACACGTTGCTCTCATCATAGGCCATTCCCAGCAACCCTTCTCTTGTCATCGCCGGGTTTGACCCGGCGATCCAGTGCTCCCGGCGGAATGTTATAGCGAGGGACGGTGGCCACTGGATACACGCCTTCGCGGGTACGACGAGTCAATCGGGGCTGCGATAAGGCGCCTCTTCGGTCAGCAGCGCGATCTCGCGCGCGACCGCCGCCCGCTCGCGCTTCAGATAATCGGCGACGGCGCGGCGAAGCGCGGGATCGGCGATGTAATGGGCGCTATAGGTTTCGCAGGGCAGATA
>JALHTP010000040.1 GCA_022865725.1 Methyloceanibacter sp.
CACACCTTGGATCACCTTTGGCAACTGATTGTGGCCGTCGAGGCGGCGCCAGCTTTTCTGTGCGGCCTCGACGAGCTTGAAGACCATGGCGAGCGCGGTCTTGTTCGAGAGGCAGCCTTTCGACCGGATGGTGCGGTGCCGCACGGTGGCGAAGGTGCTTTCGATGGGGTTCGTCGTCCTCAAGTGCTTCCAGTGCTCGGCGGGGAAGTCATAGAACGCCAAGAGCGCATCGCGGTCCTTGGTCAGGCAATCGACGGCCTTCTCGTACTTGACCTCGTAGATCTCAGCAAAGGCTTCGAACGCGACCACGGCATCCTTCTTGGTCTCGGCCATCCAGATCTCCTGGAGCGCGCGCTTGGCCTTGGAGTGAAGGCTCTTCGGCAGCTTGTTCAGGACGTTCGCGGTCTTGTGCACCCAGCAGCGTTGCTCGCGCGTTGTCGGCCAGACTTCGCCGAGCGCCTTCCAGAAGCCAAGCGCGCCATCGGCAACCGCGAGCTCAGGCGCGGTCGATAATCCGCGGCGCCTCAGATCGAGTAGCAGCTCGCGCCAGGATTCGGCGCTCTCCCGCATGCCGTCGGTGAAGCCGACGAGTTCCTTCTTGCCTTCTGGGGTCGCGCCAATGATGACCAGGAGGCATTGTGCCTGATCCTCCAGCCTAGCCTCCAAGTGGATGCCATCTGCCCAGAAGTAGACGTAGCGCTTTGCCGAGAGATCGCACTTCTGCCAGCGCTCGTGTTCCTCGGTCCACACGCCCTTGAGGCGGGCGATTGTCGACGCCGAAAGCCCCGGCGCGTCCTTGCCGACGAGCGCGGCCAGAACCTCTTCGAAGTCGCCGGTTGAGATGCCCTTCAAGTAGAGGATGGGAATGAGCACCTCGAGGCTCTTCGTGCGCCGGGCGTAAGGCGGCAGGATGGTCGGGCTGAACCGGATGCGCTCCCCGTCGGCAGCTTCGCGGTCGCGCACGCGCGGCTGGCGGACGCAGACCGGGCCGATACCGGTCATGATCTCACGCTCCGGCAGATGACCGTGGCGCACGACACGACTGAGACCGCCCTCAGTCTTGAGATCAGCATGCTTGGTGAGGAAGCCTGCCACCTCCGCCTCGACGGCCTGGGTGAGCAGCGCACGCGCCCCATTCCGCAGGATCTCGGTGAGAGAATCGGTGAAGGTCCCTGGCTGGGCGAACTGGAAGATGTTACTATCGGTCACGGCGTATCACTCCTTTGCTGGAGAAGTGGAGGCGTCGAATACCCCCACGATACGCCGCCTTACCCCGTCACGCCGTCACCAACTTCAGGCCATAGCTCTTGATAGAGCGGTAATTGCGCTAGCTGTCGCTTGAGAAAACACACTTGGTCCTTTGTTAAGCAGAAGCAGGCCTTTTGCCACGCAGAATCTCTGAGACCCTCTGAGCTTTTCGGAAGCTACGTTGCCGGACCTCGTCCCGACCTGTCGACCGCGAACCGAGGCGGGGTTCGGGCGGCAATCTCTCGGGCTAAGGCTAGGCGTTCTTCGAAGGTCACGGGGGAGGTTTAGCATAAACAGCGAGGCCGCCGCGACCGGGTTGAGCCGAGGCCTCCGGCAGACAGTCAGCCGCATGCAAATGAAACCTTAGCAGAGGATCCGAACCGGGGGGTTGCGCCGTGCTATAGTGTGCAGCATGGACAGCGGCGAGCGGAAGGTGATGGTTTGGGGCAAGCCCCATGTGGTCCTCGTTTCGCGGATCTCGAACGCCGCATGGCAGGCGGTTGGCGACTACATGGGTGAGCCGATAAGGGTCGAGGATCGAAGTGAGGGCAGCGCCTTTATGCGATGGCGCGACGCGGCGATCTCCAAGGGAAACCCTTGAGCCGCCCTGTCCCTTGCCCGCCACTTTGAGCGCGAGCGCGCCGATCCACCGGCTCGGGCTCGCACGATCATGCATCAGACTCGCTGAAGACCTAGAGAGCAAAGCCAAGCTCTAGTGACGAGTTAGAGGGCCATCTCCGAAC
>JALHTP010000354.1 GCA_022865725.1 Methyloceanibacter sp.
AAGTCCGCGCCCAAAGCCTTGGGCGCCCGGTGCCTTAAAGATGAGCGAAAGGGAGCGGATTGGCAAGCCCGAAGTGGCCCCGCAACCATCACAAACTGCTACGGAATCTAAACCTCAGGTGAACGGAAGCCTAAGAATGGGTTCAGCCGCGAAGCCCTAGAGCTTGGCCACAAACGGCGCGGGAAACGCGCCAGTGGAGCTCCCGGAGGCCTCGCGAAATGTGGAAGATCGTCCTTGTCCTGCTGCTCACCGCTCTTGCCATTCTGCTGGCGCGGCTTGCCTATGATGCGCCGGTGATCCAGACCCGGGTTGGCGCGCTCGTTTCGGAGATGCGCGCTGACGCCCCTCAGCCGCTCGCGCCACCTCTGATGTATGCCGGGGTGAGGGGGTAGGGCGCCTCTATTCTGCCTCATGCTGAGGAGCGCCCGAAGGGCGCATCTCGAAGCATGGGCCGCATCCTTCGCGCTCGCTTCGCGAGCGCCTCAGGATGAGGGCATTTTGCCCTAAGGCCAGCGCGCCAGTGGCGGCATGGATGAGAGGATCGCCTCGACATTGCCGCCGGTCTTCAGGCCGAAGAGGGTGCCGCGGTCGTAGAGCAGGTTGAACTCGACATAGCGGCCGCGCCTGACGAGCTGCTCCTCGCGGTCGGCCTCGGTCCAGGGCGTGCCCATATTGCGGCGGACGATCTCGGGATAGATGCCAAGAAACGCGCGGCCGATTTTCTGCGTGAAGGAGAAATCGGCCTTCCAATCGCCGGTGTCGAGATAGTCGTAGAAGATGCCGCCGATGCCGCGCGTCTCGCCCCGGTGCGGCAGATAGAAATACTCATCGCACCAATCCTTGAAGCGCTCGTAATCGGCCGAGGCCTCGCCTGCACAAGCGTCCCGCATCGCCGCGTGGAAATCCCGCGAATCTCTGTCCTCTTGCGTGCGGCGGCGCATGAGCACGGGAGTGAGATCGCCGCCCCCGCCGAACCAGCCTTTCGACGTCACCACCATGCGCGTGTTCATGTGAGCGGTCGGCGCGTTCGGGTTCACCGGGTGGGCGATGAAGGAGATGCCGCTGGCCCAGAAGCGCGGGTCCTTGTCGGCGCCCGGAATCTGCTTGGCGAATTCAGGTGGAAAGGTTCCATGCACGGTCGAGGTGTGGCAGCCGACCTTCTCGAACACGCGTCCCGACATCAGCGCCATGACGCCGCCGCCGCCCTCGGCGCCGCTTTTCTCAGCTCGCCTCCAAGGCGTCTTCACGAAGCGGCCGGGAGCCTTGCCGTCTGAGCCGGGAAGGCCGTCCCCCTGATCCTCGACCGCCTCCAGCGCGGCGCAGATCTGATCGCGCAAATGCTCGAACCAGGCACGCGCCCGCTCCTTCAGCGCGGGGCTGAAGCTGTCGGGCAGATTGGGCTCTTGCGGCGCTTTCTGGTCCATCGTCCTTGGCCTTAAAGCTTGGCGCGGGGCACGGTCAATCCCATGGCGCGGCCTGCGCCGCGCGGCTTTGACCCGGATCAAGTCAGCTCAAGCAATTCCAGCCTATGTCCTAAATCGTTGACGAAAGCGTTGTGCGCCAATTTGCCCAAGTCGGGGCCCCTGGACAACCCCGGAGCCTGATGCAAGAAAGCGGCACTAAGAATGCCGGGTCA
>JALHTP010000355.1 GCA_022865725.1 Methyloceanibacter sp.
CTCGCTGGTGCTGCCTTATCCGACCTTTTCCGAGCTCTCCAAGCGTGTGGCGTATACCTATTATTCGCCCACTTTGACGAAGGGCTGGCTCCGTAGCATCATTGGCTTCCTGCGTCGTTTAGGATAGCGCAGGAGCGGCGAGCCGCGATGTCTTGAGTTTCAGAGTGGTGCCGGTGAAGGACGAGGCTTCGGACGCAGCTTCGCAGAACGGACGGCCGTCCCGCTATTTGCCGGGACTGTCGGCCAAGTTGCTGTTGCTCACCATCCTGTTCGTCATGCTGGCCGAGGTGCTCGTGTTCGTGCCCTCGATCTCCAATTTCCGCCGGCAATGGCTGACCGAGCGATTGGCGGCCGCGCAGATCGCCGCGCTCGCCGCCGAAGCCGCGCCCGGCGGCCAGCTCCCCTCGACGCTGCGCGACGAGCTGCTCGAGCGGGCCAAGGTCAAGGCCATCGCCGTGAAGCACGCCGACGCCCGCGTGCTCATCATCGAGATGGACATGCCGGCCGACATCGATGCGTCCTACGATTTGCGCCAGGCATCATGGCTCGCGCTGATCGCCGATGCGCTCATGGTCTATCTCGCGCCCGACGACCGCGTCATCCGCGTGATCGGCGACCCAGGCTACAAGCAAGGCGAGTTCATCGAGGTGGTGATGGGCGAGGGGCCGCTGAAAATCGCCATGATCCGCTACGG
Organism: Methyloceanibacter sp.; assembly: GCA_022865725.1. Classification (GTDB taxonomy): domain Bacteria; phylum Pseudomonadota; class Alphaproteobacteria; order Rhizobiales; family Methyloligellaceae; genus Methyloceanibacter. The sequence goes on from JALHTP010000355.1 coordinate 695, forward strand.
CCTCGACATTCTGGGGCTCTCGATTCTCATCTCGGTCATCACCGCGGCGCTTGTCTATCTGTCCCTCGATGCGCTTCTGGTGAAGCCCATGACCAAGCTCACCTGGAACATCGTGCGCTTCTCCGAGCGCCCCGAGGACCCGACCCGGATCATCGCCCCATCCTCCCGCCGCGACGAGATCGGCACCGCCGAGCGCGAGCTTGCCCTAATGCAGAAGGAGCTCGCCGAGACGCTCTCGCAGAAGTCGAGGCTCGCCGCGCTCGGCCTGGCCGTGAGCAAGGTCAGCCACGATTTGCGCAACATGCTGTCGAGCGCCCAGCTCCTCTCCGATCGCCTCATCACGGTGAAGGACCCGACCGTGCAGCGCCTCGTGCCGAAGCTGATCGCCTCGCTCGACCGCGCCATCAGGCTATGCGCCCGCACCCTCGATTACGGCCAGGCGCAAGAGGCGCCGCCGCGGCGGAAACGCTTTCAGCTTGCCCCGCTGGTCGGCGAGATCGGCGACAGCCTCGGGCTGCCGCGCGAGAAGCTGATCGACTGGACGGTCGAGGTCGCGGATGAGCTCGAGGTCGAGGCCGACCGCGACCAGCTTTACCGCGTGTTGAGCAATCTCTGCCGCAACGCCGTGCAGGCGCTGGAGAGCGAGAGCGAAGCCAGCGGCGTGGGCGAGATCATGGTCGTGGCGCGGAGGGAGGGCTCGGTCACCATCATCGAGGTCGCCGATACCGGGCCCGGCGTGCCGGAGAAGGCGCGCGCGCGTCTGTTCGAGGCTTTCCAGAGCGTGGCGCGCAAGGGCGGCTCGGGGCTAGGCCTCGCCATCGCCGCCGAGCTCGTGCAGGCGCATGGCGGCCAGATCACCCTCGTCAAGAACGAGGGCGGCGCGACCTTCCGTGTCACCATCCCCGATGCGGTGGTGGAGCTGGAACGCGCGCGCCGCCTCAGCGCTTAGCCTGAAAAGTGCTACTCGACTTTTTCCGCGTCCGCGGGGCTGCCGACCGGCTTGCCGTCCTTCTCCGCGGTCTTCTGATACTTGGTGCCATCCTTGGTGATCTTGGTGACCCAGCCTGAGTCCCAGGTGATCACCGCGGCACTGCCCTCTTCCTTCCACATGCCGGCCAGGCCCTCGTTGGCGCGATCTCCTTTGGCGTTGCCGTCATCGGACAGCCAGATCGTGAAGGGTTTGCCATCGGTGTCCGTGGTTTTGTACTTGCCGACGAAGCCTTCCGCGGCGAACCCCGCGGCGCTGGTCAGGACGATGGCGAAGGCAAGGGCGGCAAAGGCAGCCGTCGTTCTAGCGAGAAAACGGGTAATCTGCATGATGCTCCTCCAAGTAGGCGTTGGGAAAGGGTCCACATAAACCGTCAGCGTTTCCAAATCGTTCCGAGCCTTGCCTTTGGCGAACTGACGGCTTAGGTAGTTTTGGCCTAGCCACACGACCAAGGTCGCCTTCCCAAGGCGGATGCCTGTGCTAGGTTCTGCCCTCACCTGAAGGCAAGACACCTGAAGGCAAGACGCGCCCGTAGCTCAGCTGGATAGAGCACCAGACTACGAATCTGGGGGTCGGACGTTCGAATCGTTCCGGGCGCGCCAACAAAATCAATAACTTAAATGAAAATCAACTGCTCGCCTTGGGGCAAAGGTCACAAATAGGTCACAGCTTGCGTCTGCTCGCTAAAGACCGCGCGGCCAACGCGCCCAATTCCGGCCTAGCGCTGCCCAGACTCCTCTGAATCCAACTGCCACGCTCTCGAATTGCATTTTTTGCTTTGAAGACGACAATGGC
>JALHTP010000041.1 GCA_022865725.1 Methyloceanibacter sp.
AGGGCGATCTTGCGCGCCTCGACGGTTCCGGTGAGAAGCGCGCCGATATTGAGCCATGCCTCGAGCGAGCGGGCCTCCAGGAACGGCCGGTCGAGATGGCCTTCCTGGTCGGCAACCTTGATGTCGTCGAATTTGAGCTCGGGCGCGGGCAGGAGGACGAGATGAACCTTGCCGCCGACCTTGACCTGGCGGCCGAGCAGATTGGTGGCTTTGGTCTCGAAGACCAAGCGGTAGTCGTTCCAGTCGATGAAAAGCGGCGCGGCGAAAAGCGCGCTCAAGACCAGAATCAGCAATGCCGTCAAAGTAAGCAGGAGCGAATTCACCGCCGTCTAACCCAAGGCTTTGGCGCGCTCTAATGCAGCAAAACGCCGAGAATCCCGGCCCCCCTGCGACGCGCCGTTATGGTAACGCAAAAATCTTGCCAGGATTGAGGATATTCAACGGATCGAGCGCCTTTTTTATGGCAGCCATCACCTGAACGCCCGCCCCATGCTCGGCGACAAGATAGTTAATCTTGCCCTGGCCGACCCCATGCTCGCCCGTGCAGGTGCCTCCGCAGGCGAGCGCCCGCTCGACCAGCCGGTCGAGGAAGGCTTGCACCTTGCGCCGCTCCTCTTGGTTCGCGGGATCGATCAGCGGCATGACATGGAAATTGCCGTCGCCCACATGGCCCACGATGGGGGCAAGCAAGCCTAAGCGGTCGATGTCCTGGCGGGTGGCGCCGACGCAAGCGGCAAGCGCCGAGATCGGCACGCAGACATCGGTCGACAGCACCTCGGCACCGGGCTTCAGCCCGCGCGCGGCCCAATAGGCGTCGTGGCGCGCCTGCCAGAGCTTGCTGCGGTCCTCCGGGCGCTCGGCCCATCGATACTCCCCTCCCCCTTCGGCGCGGGCGATCTCGGCGAAGGCTTCGACCTGCTCGCGGGCGGAGGACGGAGTGCCGTGGAACTCGAGGAAGAGCGTCGGCACTTCGGGCAGAGAGAGATGCGAATAGGCATTGCAGGCGCGGATCTGCACCTCGTCGGCAAGCTCGATGCGGGCGAGCGGGAGCCCCATCTGCAGCGCGGCGATGGTGGCGTTGCAGGCGCCCTCGATGGAAGCGAACGGACAGACCGCCGAGAGGATCGTCTCGGGGATGCCGTAGAGCTTGAGCGTGAGGCTGGTGATCACACCGAGCGTGCCTTCGGAGCCAATCAGGAGACGGGTGAGGTCGTAGCCGGCCGAGGACTTCCGCGCCCTGCCCCCGGTTGCGATCACGCTGCCGTCGGCCAGCACGGCGCTGAGGCCGAGGACGGCGTCGCGCATGGTGCCGTAGCGCACGGCGTTGGTGCCTGAGGCGCGCGTCGCCGCCATGCCGCCGAGGCTCGCATCGGCGCCGGGATCGACGGGGAAGAAGAGACCGGACCCGCGCAAATGGTCGTTGAGGGCTTTGCGGGTGACGCCGGATTCGACCACGCAATCGAGATCGGCCTCATGCACGGCGAGGATGCGGTTCATGCGCGAGAGATCGAGCGAGAGGCCGCCGAACGGCGCGTTGACGTGACCTTCGAGCGAGGTGCCGGTGCCGAACGGGATCACCGGCAGTCTCGCCTCGGCGCAAAGCGTGACGATCTCGGAGACCTCTGCCTCCGTCTCGGCGAACAGAACCGCGTCGGGCGGCTCGCGCTTGAGCCAGGTGAGCGTATTGGCGTGCTGCTCGCGCAGCGCCTGGCTCACCGAGAAACGCATCCCGAAGCGCGCGGCAAGCCGGGCGAAGAGCGCCCGCTTGGCCTCCGCCGAGCGTCCTTGAGCTTCAGCCCTGACCGCGGTCATGGGCTCATCTTATAGGGTGCTTCGCGCGGAAATCTTAGGGTTTTCCGAGTCCAAGCGATCAGGCGCCGACGACGAAAATGACGGCCGCGAAATGGCAGCTTGCCGCCGACAGCACGAAACCGTGCCAGATGGCGTTCTGATACGGCAGCCGCTCCCAGAGATGGAACACGACGCCGATGGTGTAGAGCACGCCGCCCACCATGAGCAGCGTCAGCACGCGGCCCGGCAGCGCCGACATCAGAGGTTCCCAGGCCGCGATCACCGCCCAGCCTTGCACCAGATAAAGCGCGGTGGAGAGTCCGTCGAGGAAACGCGTCGCGAAGAGCTTGATGGCGATGCCGAGGATCGCCATGGTCCACACCACCGCCAGCAGGCCAAGCCCCCAAGCGTCGTTCATCTTGATCAGAATGAAGGGCGTATAGGTCCCGGCGATCATCAGGAAGATCGCGGCGTGGTCGAGCCGGCGCAGGACCTCCTTGAGCTTGGGGCGGACCACGAGATTGTAGCCGGCGGAGCAGCTGAAGGTGGCGACGAGAGCGAGCCCGTAGATCGTGAGACTGACCACCCAGAGCGTGGTCTTCGATTGCACGCCGATGACCAGGAGCGCGGTCAGCGCGACGAGGCTGGCGGCGACCCCAATAATGTGGATGCAGCAATCGGCCACACGCTCGCGAATGGTGTAATCAGGAAACACGATGCACCCTTGCTCCGGCCGATACCGGTCAACTCATCTCGGCAGATAGGATCGATCAATCAGTCTACCAGGCCATGTGGCGAGGATGGGGCATCAACGCCAAGCGTCGTGGACGCGTTCCTGCCGGGCAATGACAAGCAGCATCAGGCGCTATTGGCCGCAGACGCTCGATCCCGTGGTGCAGACATAAGGGACGACCACGCCGGTAAAGCAGGTCGTGAAGAAACGCGTGGTGATGATGTCGGGCTTGAGCAACGCATCGCGGGGCGGGCCGTCGGGGCGCACGGCCTTCCAGAAGGGATCGCCCTTCACTTTATGGGCGTAAAGGGTGACGTAGCTCCACCTCTTGGCGCGTTTCATCTCAGCAGCGCTTTGCAGGGTCAGCGCTTGCGAGCTCTTGGCCGCGTCGGCCTTGGAGCCGGCGCTGGCGGTGGCCTTAATCAGCTGGCATGCGGCCTCGGCGGGCCGGATCGCGCAACCGACCGCGAGCGCAACACCAAGCACGATGATGCTCATCCTCAAAACTCGAAGCATGTTCCCGTCTCCCAACTGGCGTGGAGGCAAATTCTTGTTTGGCAGTGCCAGCGAATCACCACAGCGGCAATAACAGACTTTTCCGGCAGTTTTTTGTCAGAATCGAAGCTTGGCGTTTTCCGTGGCGCGGCGTCAAGCTTCTATCGAGGCGCTGGGACAATTGGTACCGCCCGGTTGCCGATCGATTGCCGTTTTGCCGCGCTCTCCTCTTTTTTCGCAGGCCCGCGCGGATGATATAGTCCTCCAGGTCTATGACAAAGATTCGCTCCTCCTCTCTCGAAGACGCTGCCCTGCCCCCGCCGGAGGAGGAGCAGCTTTCGACGTCGCAGCGCGCCATGCGCAGGCGCCCGCTCGGCTATCTCGACGCGCTCAACCCCGAGCAGCGCGAGGCGGTGGAGACGCTTGACGGCCCGCTGCTGGTGCTGGCCGGCGCCGGCACCGGCAAGACCCGCGTGCTCACCACGCGTATTGCCCATATTTTGAGCTTGGGACGGGCGCGGCCAGGGGAAATTCTCGCCGTCACCTTCACCAACAAGGCCGCGCGCCAGATGAAGATCCGCATCGGCGATCTGATCGGCGGCGTGGTCGAAGGCATGCCGTGGCTCGGCACCTTCCACGCCATCGGCGTCAAGATCCTGCGGCGGCATGCCGAGCTGGTCGACCTCAAGCCCTCCTTCACGGTGCTCGATACCGACGACCAGATCAGGCTCTTGAAGCAGCTGCTCGCCGCCGAGAATATCGACGAGAAGCGCTGGCCGGCGCGAATGCTCGCTTCCATGATCGACGGCTGGAAGAACCGGGGGCTCGTGCCTAAGCGCGTGCCGGAGGGCGAGAGCTTCGCCTTCGCCAACGGCAAAGCGCGCGAGCTCTACGCGCTCTATCAGCATCGGCTGAAGGAGCTGAACGCCGCCGATTTCGGCGATCTGTTGCTGGAGAATTTGCGGCTGTTCCAGGAGCAGCCGGACGTGCTGGCGAAATATCAGCGGCGCTTCCTCTATATGCTGGTGGACGAGTATCAGGACACCAACGTCGCGCAATATCTGTGGCTCCGCCTGCTGGCGCAAGGAACCGGCAATATCTGCTGCGTCGGCGACGACGACCAGTCGATCTATGGCTGGCGGGGCGCGGAGGTGGACAACATCCTGCGCTTCGAGACCGACTTCCCGGGCGCCAAGATCATCAGGCTCGAGCGGAACTACCGCTCGACCGGGCATATCCTCGGCGCGGCCTCTGGGCTGATCGCGCACAACAAAGGCCGCCTCGGCAAGACGCTCCGCACCGACGGCGCGCTGGGCGAGAAGGTCGAGGTCGAAGGCTGCTGGGACGACGAGGAGGAAGCGAGGCTGATCGGCGAGGATATCGAGCAGATGCAACGCCAGAGCCATGCTTTGAGCGAGGTCGCCATCCTCGTGCGCGCCTCCTTCCAAATGCGCGCCTTCGAGGACCGCTTCATCACCCTTGGGCTGCCCTACCGCGTGATCGGCGGCCCACGCTTCTACGAGCGCCAGGAGATCAAGGATGCGACCGCCTATTTCGAGGGGACGCTTAACCCCGCCAACGATCTCAAATTCGAGCGCATCATCAATACGCCGCGGCGGGGCCTGGGCGAGGCGAGCGTGAAATCGCTGCATCAACTGGCGCGGGCGCAGGGCGTGCCGCTGTTCCAGGCGGCGCGGCTGATCGCCGAGACCGAGGAGCTGAAGCCAAAGCCGCGCAAGGCGCTCGCCGACCTCATGGCCGCCTTCGACCGCTGGCGCTCGCTGATCGACACCATGCGCCATACCGAGCTTGCCGAGCTGATCCTCGATGAATCCGGCTATACCGGCATGTGGCAGGCCGAGCGCTCGCCGCAGGCGCAATCGAAGCTCGAGAATCTGAAAGAGCTGATCCGCTTCATGGAGGAGTTCGACACGCTGGCGGGCTTTCTCGAGCATGTGTCGCTGGTGATGGACGCGCAGACCGAGGAAGGCGCCGAGCGCGTCAGCCTGATGACGCTGCATAGCGCCAAGGGGCTCGAATTCGACACCGTGTTCCTGCCCGGCTGGGACGAGGGGCTGCTGCCGCATCAGCGGAGCCTCGACGATGCGGGCCGCTCGGGGCTGGAGGAGGAGCGGCGGCTTGCCCATGTCGGGCTGACGCGGGCGCGCAAACGCGCCAAGATCACCTTTGCGCAGAACCGCCGGAATCACGGGACGTGGCAGCAGGCGCTGCCGTCGCGCTTCATCGACGAGCTCCCGGTCGCCCATGTGGAGGTCGCCGAGGACAAGTCTTCGCGCCGCTACGGACCGAGCCGCTTCGACACGGCCGAGAATCTGTTCGCGAGCGGCTTCTACAAGACGCCGGGCTGGCAGCGCGCGCAGCGGAACCGGCCGCGCGGGTCGGCCCCTTCGGCGCCGAGGCGCGAGCCCCTCACCATCGACGGCACGCTGGTGGCGGCCAGCACCGTCGAGGGCGCCAGCCTGGCGGCCGGCACGCGCGTGTTCCACCAGAAATTCGGCTATGGCCGCATCATGCATGTGGACGGCAACAAGCTCACCGTCGATTTCGACAAGGCCGGGGAGAAAAAAGTGGTCGACAGCTTCGTCGAGCAGGTGTGAGCGCAGTGCGATCCTCAGCGTTTCTTGCGGTCGCGATCGCGGTGTTGGCGTCAGGCGCTGTCGCCGCGCCGCTGTGGACCGTCGAGAAATCGGAAATCGCCTATCTCTTCTACGGCGAGCCCGGCAAGGCCATGCTCTCCATCTCTTGCGGACAAGAGGAAGGCGAGACGGGAAAGGACGAGACGCGCATCGAGGTCGAGGTGGAGACAGGCACGAAGCCCGGCCAGGACAAGGTCGTGCTGCGCGTGGAGCAGGACCAAGGCCACAAGGACGTGCCGCTCAAGCCGCTGATCTGCGGCGGCTTGAGCGAATGCAAGAACCAGCCGGACGGCGAGGTCTATCGCTACGCGACGAGCGTGCCGGGCAAGGGGCTGGCGCTCGACATCGCCAGCAAGGGCCGCAAGCTCGTCATCGACGCGCCGGGCGCCAAAATCGAGGCGCCGGCCGATGCGGCGGCCTTCAAGACATTCTCCGTCAGCTGCCTGAATTGGTGAGCCGCCGATTGCGGCGGGCCCTAGACCTCTTCCCTAAAAAGAACAAAACGTGTACACTGCTCTGGCGTTAGCAGAGGGAGGTGCCTCATGCGTGCTCTCATCACCGCGTCTTTCGTCCTGATTTCATTCGCGTTTCTGACCTTGCCGGCCCCATCCACGGCCTTCGCCGACGATGCCTGCCGCTGCAAAGGCTGCGGCTGCAAAGGCGGCCCGGGCTGGCGCGGCCCCGACGGGTTCTGCGTGTCGCAAGGCAAGCTCGCGGCAGTTTGCGGGTCGCCTGCCGGCGCGCCCTGCAAGCAGGAGGCCGCCGCCCGGGCCTGCTTCGGCAAAGAGGCTGCGCGGACCGAGCCGAGCACGCCCGGCACGCCATAGGGTCGGGC
>JALHTP010000356.1 GCA_022865725.1 Methyloceanibacter sp.
CGCCACCAATGCCGGCGGCATGGCCGTGCTCGCCTATGGCAACGCCCGCGATCTCACCCTCGGACTCGAAGTCGTGCTCGCCGACGGTCGCGTGTGGAACGGCTTGAAGGCGCTGCGTAAGGACAATTCGGGCTACGATCTCAAGGACCTGATCATCGGCTCGGAAGGGACGCTCGGCATCATCACCGCGGCGGTGTTGCGCCTGTTCCCCAAGCCTGTGGAGCGGGTGACCTGCATGGCGGGCTTGAACGCGCTCGAAGCCGCGCCCGCTTTCTTCGCCCGCGCCTTGGAGCAGGCCGGGCCGGCGCTCACGGCCTTCGAGATCATGCCCCGGATCGGCTTGGAGTTTGTGCTCCGCCATGGGAGCTCGGTGCGCGATCCGTTTCCGTCCGCTTACCCCTGGTACGCATTGTTCGAGCTGACGAGCCCGCGCCAGGGGGAGGAGCTTCCACGCCTTGCCGAGACCGTGCTTGGCGAGAGCGTGGAGGCCGGCGAGATCGACAGCGCCGTCGTCGCCTCTTCGCTCGCGCAAGCGGAGGAGTTGTGGCGCCTGCGCGAGCTGATGAGCGAGGTGCAGAAGCACGAAGGCGGCAGCATCAAGCACGATATCGCCGTGCCGGTAGCGTGCGTGCCTGAGTTCGTGGCCCGCGCCAATCAGCTTGTGGAACTCATGATCCCGAGCGCGCGCCCGGTGCCCTTCGGCCATCTCGGCGACGGCAACATCCATTACAATGTCAGCCAGCCCCCCGGCATGGACCGGGCCATCTTCCTGAGCTTCTGGGAGGCGCTCAACGCCGCCGTTTACGAGATCGTGCTCGATCTTGGCGGCTCGATCAGCGCCGAGCACGGGATCGGTCGCTTGAAGCGCGATCTTTTGCCCCACGCCAAGCAGCCGCTCGAGCTCGAGCTGATGCGAAAAATCAAGGCCGTGTTCGACCCGAACGGAATTCTCAACCCCGGGAAGCTGCTCTAGGCCATCGACTCATTAGCGCGCATCCAGATTCTGGCTGAGGCGAGTTTGACGCCAGCGAGGTAGTTTTGGGGGCGCTTGTCGTATCGTGTTGCGACGCCCCGGAAGTGTTTGAGCTTGTTGAAGAAGCGCTCGACGAGGTTCCTGTAGCGGTAGAGGAATCCGCTGAACGCCGGAATGTTGCGGCGGTTGGGCATGGGCTTGACGTTGGCCCAGGCACCACGTTCAGCAAGGGCTTGGCGCAGGGCGTCTGAATCGTAGGCGCGGTCGGCTAGCAGGATGTCGCCGGCCTCGAGCGTGGCGAGCATGTCCGTTGCGGTGCGGCCGTCATGAGCCTGACCCTCGGTCAGCTTCAGTGCGATGGGCAGGCCGCAGGCATCGACCAGCGCGTGGATCTTGGTGGTCAGCCCGCCGCGCGAGCGACCCATGCAACTGGATCGGTCGTCTTTTTTTGGCGTTGGCGGCGTGCTGATGGACGCGGATTGACGAGGAGTCGATCATCTGGATGTCGCCGTCATAAGCCGTTGACACCGCTTTCAGAAGCCGGTCCCAGACGCCGGCCTTGCGCCAGCGGTTGAAGCGGTTCACGCAGGTCGTGTGCGGTCCGTAGCGCTCAGGAATATCCGCCCACGGCGCTCCCGTCCGCAGCCGCCAGAAGATGCCGTTCAGCACCCGCCGGTCGTCAACACGCGGAACGCCCCGCGGCTTGTTCGGCAGCAG
>JALHTP010000357.1 GCA_022865725.1 Methyloceanibacter sp.
GTGATCAAGGAGCCGCAGCCGGGACGCTACATCGCGAGCAACCCGAAATACCCCGCACTCAGGACCGAGCTCGAAATGTTCGGCACCGGCACGCCCAAGATCCTGGAGTGGAAGCAGCTCAAGGACGCGCTCACCGGCATCGGGCTCTTGAAATATTACGCCGGCGATGTCGGCGACGGCGCAGCGACCAGCCTCGAATATGTCGCCATCGTCGATACCCGCGCCAACAAGGTCATCTCCGTCGAGCCGCATGCCTGGGGCTCGGCGCCGGCCCAGTGGAACTGGCAGGCCGTCTCGGTGGTCGTCACCGACCCCGACGGGAACGCCAACGAGGTTCAGCTTCGCAAGGTGCGGCAGAGAGCACCGGCCGCCCGTGACGATTTCTGGGGCTTCGAGCGCTCGGCCGAAGGGACGGCTCCTGCCGAAAGCAAGCGCGCCGCGCGCCGTGGCGGTGGCGGCGAAGGCGGCAGTAGCGGCATCTTCAACTGGCTGTTCCAGTAGAGTCCTTGCCATGACCCTGTTCCTGGCGAGCGCGCGCGATGCCGCCGAGGCCGAGATGGCGATCGGCGCCGGCGCCAATATCGTCGACCTGAAGGATCCCGGCAAAGGCGCCCTTGGCGCGCTTGCTCCTGACATCGTGGCGGCTTGCGTGAAGCGCGTCGCCGGACGCGCGCCGGTCAGCGCGACCGTCGGCGATCTGCCTCTCGAAGGGGAGGGCGTGCGCGCCGCGGTGCTGGCGACGGCGGCCCTCGGCGTGGATTACGTCAAGCTCGGTCTGTTCCCGGGCGGCGACGCGGAACGGTGCCTCAACCGGCTCGAAGCCGATACGTCCCAACTCCGCCTCATCCTCGTTCTCTTCGCCGATGCCATGCCCGAGTTTGACGCGATCGGCGTTGCGTCAAGGATCGGCGCACACGGCGTGATGTTCGACACCTTGGGCAAGAGCGCGGGGTCCTTGCCCGACCATCTGTCTTTCATCGCTCTTGCCGGTTACATAGCCTCCGCCAAGGCCGAAGGCTTGACCGTGGGGTTCGCCGGCTCGCTGAAAGCGCGGCACGTCCCGAGCCTCCTTGCGCTCGTGCCCGACCTGCTCGGCTTTCGCGGCGCGCTCTGTCAGGACGGCGACCGCGCCCAATCGCTCGATCCGGTCCGGCTGGCGGCGATCAGGGCGCTGATCCCGCACAGCCCGCGCGTCTTGCATGAGGCCAACGTGCCGGACCTCGCGCCGCACGCATTATGCTAGAAATGCCGCCTTCGATTTCCGCGCCGTAACGGAGCTTTGGTCATGGAAGAGCGAATGATGCGCGCGGCGCGCAAGCTCGCGCCTAGCGAGGGCAAAACCCTTGATCGCGTCTTCATGCACGACCTCGTGCTCGACGTCGAGATTGGGGTCTACACCAATGAGAAGGGCGTCACCCAGCGCGTGCGGTTCTCCGTCGATGTCGATGTGATCCCTGCCACCATCGCGATCGAGGACGATATCCGCCGCGCCTTCGACTACGACACGATCATCAAAGGCATCAAGCACATCATCGCCCGCGGCCATATCAACCTCGTCGAGACTCTGGCCGAGGAGGTGGCGCGCCATTGCCTCGCCCATCCGCGCGCTTCATCCGTCAAGGTCGTGATCGAGAAGCTCGACAAGGAGCCGGGCGCCGTCGGCGTCGAGATCGTTCGCTCCAAGGGAAGCGCCTGACCATGCCGGGCCGGAGCTTGCGCGCTCGCGCCGATGTGGCGACCATCGCCGCCGCGGCGCGGCCCGTCGTCGTCAAGCTCGGCGGCAGCGTGGTCCGCTCGTCCGAGCTTGCGGGCTGGCTCGATGCGATTGCCGCGGCGCCGCCTCCGATCGTCGTGGTGCCGGGGGGAGGGGCCTTGGCCGACGAGGTGCGCGCCTGCCAAAGCCGGCTTGGCTTTGGCGACGCCTCGGCGCACCGCATGGCGCTGCTCGCCATGGATCAGCTCGCCTGGGCGGTTGCGGGGTTGCGCCAGGGATTTGCCGTGGGCGCGACCGAGCCCGAGCTCGGCGCGGCGCTCGAGCGTGGAAGCGTGGCCGTCTGGGCGCCTTACGCTCTGATCGCCGAGCGCACCGATATCGAGGAATCCTGGCGCCTGACCTCGGATAGTCTGGCGCTCTGGCTCGCGCGCCGCATCGGCGCCTCCCGCTGCTATCTGATCAAGTCCATCGCGCGGAAGGGGGCGACGGCGAGCGCCGCCCAGCTTGCCCGCGACGGCGTCGTGGATGCCGCCTTCCCGGATATGCTGAAGGACAGTAGCGTTCCCACCGTTCTGCTCGGCCGCGGCGACCATAAGGGTTTCGCCGCCTCATTCGCCAGAACCGGGCAAGAGCCCGAATCCTGCGGCGCCGAGATCGTTTAAGACAAGCGTTCAGAATTCATCGTCATGCTCTCGCCCTTCGCCCGCCAAGCGGGTTAGAACGGCAAGAGGCTAAACGGCGCGAACCGCATCATGGCTGAAAGCATCCTGTTCCTGACCGGACATCTGGCGCGGCCGCGACTCGAGGCGGTGCTGAGCGCCATGGATGCCGGCTTCGATTGGAAGATCCTCGATATCGGCGTCAAGGTGGCGGCGCTGATGACCGAGGAGATCATCACGCGCCGGCTGCCGAAGCCGGTCGAGGCCGACAAGGTCATGCTGCCCGGCCGCTGCCGCGCCGATCTTGACCGGTTGAGTGAGAGCTTTGGCGTGCCCTTTGTGCGCGGTCCCGACGAGGTGAAGGACATTCCAGCCTTTTTCGGACGCGCCGGGAAGGCTTCCGACATGACCAAATACGACATTCGGATCTTCGCCGAGATCATCGACGCCTCGACGATTTCCGTCGACGCCATCGTGAAGCGTGCCGAGGACTATGCGCGCAAAGGCGCCGATGTGATCGACCTGGGCTGCATGCCCGACACGCCTTTCCCGCATCTCGAGAAAGCGATCCGCGGGCTGCAAGAGAAGGGCTACAAGACCAGCGTCGACTCCGCCGATCCTGACGAGCTGTTGCGCGGCGGCAGAGCGGGCGCCGATTTTCTGCTGAGCCTCAACGAGGAGACGCTTCACATCGCCGATCAAGTCGCCTCCACCCCGGTTCTCATCCCCAAGGACCACGGCGACATGGCATCCCTCTACCGCGCCATGGACGCGCTCGACGCCAAGGGCCGTGCCTATCTCGCCGACCCCGTGCTCGATCCCATCAATTTCGGCTTTATGCAATCGCTCGAACGTTACGCGCGAGTGAGGCGCGAGCGCCCCGACACCGAGATGCTGATGGGGACCGGCAATCTCACCGAGCTCACCGACGCCGACACCACGGGAACCACCGCCATGCTGCTCGGCATCGCCTCTGAGCTCAGGATCAAGAACGTGCTCGTGGTGCAGGTCAGTCCGCATACGCGACGCACTTATGAAGAGCACGACATTGCCAGGCGCATGATGTTTGCCTCGCGCGCCGATAACGAGCTGCCCAAGGGCTATTCGGACGGGCTGCTCGCCTTGCATGCGCGCCGCCCGTTTCCGCTGACGCAAGAGGAGATCGCGCAAGCCGCGGCCGAGGTGCGCGACAAGAACTTCCGCATCGAGATCGCCGAGGACGGCATCCACATCTTCAACCGCGACGGGCATCATTTGGCGCAAGACGCCTTCGCGCTGTTCGACAAGCTTGGCGTGGAGAAGGACGGCCCGCATGCCTTCTATCTCGGCGCCGAGTTGGCGCGAGCCGAGATCGCCTTCAGGCTGGCCAAGCGCTACGCCCAGGACGAGCCGCTCGATTGGGGCGTGGCGGCGGACGCGCCGGCCGACGACAGGACGAGGCTGAAAGAGGCCGGCCATACGCTGATCGCCAAGCGGAAACGGGAAGTCTCCTCCCCCTAAAAGGGGGGAGGTCGGCTTGGCTTCGAGCCAAGCCGGGTGGGGGTCAATCCCGTGTGTTACTGCTAAAGTAGAAATCTCTGACTGACCCCACCCCGGCCCTCCCCCTTGCAGGGGGAGGGAGCAAGCCGAAGCCGCCATGCCCATGATCCGCGAATGCATCGTCACCACGCTCAACGAGGAGGGCAGCGTGCATATCGCCCCGCTCGGCCTCATTGCGGATGAGGGGGGCTTCATCATCGCGCCGTTCCGTCCCTCGGCGACGCTCGACAATCTCCGCAGCCACCCCTACGCGGTCGCCAATTTCACCGACGACGTTCTCGTCTTCGCCGGCTGCCTGACCGGCCGGCGCGACTGGCCGACGCGGCCCTCGACGCATGTGCCCGGCGTCGTGCTTGAAGGCGCGCTGAGCCATGCCGAGCTTGCCGTCGACCATGTGGAGGAGGACGAGCAGAGGCCGCGCTTCCATTGCCGCGTGGTGCATGAGGCGAGCCACGCGGCGTTCAAGGGCTTCAACCGCGCCCAAGCCGCGGTGATCGAGGCGGCCATCCTTGCCAGCCGCGTGCATATGCTGCCGCGCGAGAAGATCGAGCGCGAGCTGGGCTATTTGCAGATCGCCGTGGAGAAGACGGCGGGCCCGCGCGAGCATGAAGCCTGGCGGCTCCTGGTCGAGAAGATCGAGGAGCATTACAAGCACGCCAAGCCGCCCTCCGGCTGAAGGCCCCGTTCAGCGACAATCCGGCCAGCAGGACTGCTTAGGAGCGACGGCGATGAGCGAAATCAAGGACGTGACGGGGACAGCCTTTGTCGTTGCCGAGTTCCGCGCCCGCGAGAACGCCGAACCTCATCCGCTCTATGTCGATCGGATCGTTCCCATCTTTCTCGATGCGAGGACGAAGCAGGCGGCGGACGCCATCGCGGCCGGCTTCCCGGCGGCGGAAAAGAACGTCAGGCTTAGGACCCGTTACTTCGACGACAGGCTCGACGAGCAGTTCGCCAATGGCTGCCGGCAGGTCGTCATCCTTGGCGCCGGCCTCGATACGCGGGCCGTGCGCAAGCAGTCGCCGGGCGTCGCCTATTTCGAGATCGACGACCCCAACACCGTAAGCCTCAAGCAGACGCGGTTTGCGGAGGAGCGGATCGATGCCCCGATCACTTTCATCGCCGGCGACTATGTCGCGTCGGGCGTGTTTCCGCTGCTTGAGGCCAATGGCTTCAACTGCGAGCTGCCGTCCTTTTTCATTTGGGAGGGCAATACGATGTATTTGACCGAGGCCGATGCCATGAAGGTGTTGAGGGACCTCAAGGCGCGCCTGCGCCAGTTCAGCATCTCGTTCGATTACATGGACAAGGCGGTGGTGGCGCGGACGACCGGCGAGCGGGGGGCCACGACCTTCGTAGAACGCTTCGCCGCCATGGGCGCGCCCTGGCATTACGGCATCGACGATCTCGAAGCTGTCGCCGCTGCGACCGGCTTGACCGTCGCCGGCACCGCGACCATCGGTGAGCTGCTTCGAGAATTTTGGCCGGGGCGGGTCTTGGACTCGATCATCTACGAGCATTACAGCGTGTGCACGCTGGAGCCTTGACGCACCTCAAGGCATTTTCCTTCAAGGTCCGCTACCGATTATCCTAGGCACGCGTGTTGCCACTCCCGCGCCGCCGTGTTGGAGGAGGCTGCGAGCATGACGAAACATTTCCGCCTTCGCGACGCGCTTTTGTGTCTTGCACTACTGGCGCTTGGCGCCTCTGACGCGCTGGCCGCGAATACCGACGCAATGGATGGAAAGGCCATCCTCGGGAAGAATTGCGGCCGCTGTCATTCGCTTGAGGCGACCGGCGCTAGCCCGCTTCCGCAAGCGCCGCCGCTGCGGGAGGTCTATCTCAAATATCCCATCGATCAGTTGGAGGAAGGGTTCGCCGAGGGCATGGGCTCGAGGCACCGGGACATGCCGCAGATTCAATTCTCGCCCGACCAGGTCGCCGCGATTCTGAACTATCTCGGCAGCATCACCGGCGTCGACCCTGCCAAGCGGGCGCCCGCCAATATTCCTGGAGAGACCCCGCCTTAAGCGCCGTCCTGTCGAAAGCCGCGAATGCTATCTCGGGCCGACGTAAGGAGTGTTGTAGCGCGCATCGACGCAACGATCGCCGTCCCAGTAGCGATATTGGCCGCAGCTCACCGGACGAACGGGCACGATGGCGATTATGGGCGGGTTCAGAGCAGGCACCATGACATCCACATCGACATCCGGAAGGACGATGTTGGGACCGGCGCACTCGTTATGGCGGCAGTATCGGTTCCGATAACCGGCCTTCTCGATAAGAGCGGATGCGACGCGCGGGGCTGAGAGCACGGGCAGCGGTCCAGCCTCTGCGTCATGCGACGACACGCCGAGGCCAATGCCGCAGCCGATGAGAACCGCCACAAAAGTGAAAATTTGACGCATCCAACTCTCCCTCTTTGCTTCGCTCGTCTTCACGCGTGAAATCTGGCCGAACCGTGGCCGGGCACCTTAAAGTCGGCCACAAGCCGGCGTCAAAGTCTCATTGGTCGGTCCCAGTCCTAGTGTTACAATTTTGCCGCTGCGGCAATGCTGAAACGATCTGGGGGGTGAGACGTTGCGTATCTTACTAAACAGGAGGTCAAAATGCCCCAGAACATCTTCGACTCCGATTCCAGTCCGGCGGTCCCGGGCGGTAACCTCACCAAGCCTCTCGTCATCGCGCTGCTAGCGCTGCTCGCCTCGCGCTATATGAGCGGTGGGCAGAAGCAATCTGCGCCCGCGCCCGAGGCGCCGAAACTCCCGGACTCCCTGCCTGGCTCCGCGCAAGATGCGCCCCCCGGCAGCATTCTCGATGGCCTTGGCGGCCTCGTGAAGCAGTTTCAGCAGAAGGGCCTCGGCGACGCGATCGATTCCTGGGTCAATCTCGGTAAGAACAAATCCGTCGCTCCGGACCAGGTTTCCGGGGCGCTCGGCGGTGACGTGGTCGACGAGCTTTCGCGCCGCACCGGCCTCTCCAAAGATCAGGTCGTGGCGGAATTGGCACGTATGCTGCCAAATGTCGTGGATAAGCTTACGCCGGACGGACGACTGCCGACACGCCAAGAGATAATGCGGCTAATGTCCTGACAGTGCGGTAGCCAGTCAATTGAGGTTCAGCCAAGAGGGGGTCCTCCATGGGGATCATTGCCTGGATTGTCTTGGGTCTGATCGCCGGCTTCATCGCCAGCAAGATTTTTGTAGGCTCGGGCCAAGGGATGTTGCTCGACATCGTGCTTGGCATCGTCGGCGCGGTGGTCGGCGGCTATCTGTTCACAGCCGTCGGCGCCACGGGCATCACCGGCTTCAACATCTACAGCATGATCGTCGCCATCATCGGCGCCGTCGTCGTGCTGTGGCTCTATCACATGATCGCCGGCCGCGGATAATTCGCACGAGGAGGTGGGCGCGCTTAGCGCTCACCTCCATCCGCCTCACGCCGGGGGAAGAAAGAATTCGCCTTGGGCAAGAAGCCCGACGGCAACCGCAGGCGCGCAAGACGCGGCCATCTCGCGGACATCCGGCGCGCAGTCGATCAGCTCGGCAAAATCGCAATAGGGCCGCACAAGGCGCGACGCGAGCTGCTTCGCGATAAAGCGCCCGCAGCCGGCGCCGATCACGGGCGCGTCCGGCTTAATCGCTTCGCGTGCGATCAGCGTGCGCGCGGCTTCCTCGATCTCGGCGAGCTGACATTCGGCGAAATGCGAGGCCAAGTCGGCAAAGGCAAGCAGGCCAGCCTCGTCGGCGTCACGGCCGAGCATGCGGGCAAGCCGCGCGGCGCTCTCCTGCACGCTCTTCCCCGCCAGATCGGGGGTGGGGCAGGGATCGGCATCGGCGGGAAGCTCGCCCAACAGCCGCCAGACATCGGCCATGGTGGCAAAGCGCTCGGCGGCGATGCGTTGCATGCGCCCCTTGAACGGCGCGGTTCGCGCCACCGCCACCACCGGCGTGCGCACGACGCCCGTATAGACGAGCTCGCTCTCGGCCAGCCGCTCGCCGTCGGAATAGCCCCGCGCCGCCACCGCGCCTGCCTTGAGCGGAACAAGATCGGTGGTGGTGGTGCCGGCATCGACGAACAACCCGTCGGGGATGACTTGCGCGATCAGCATAGCGCTCGCATGCCAATTGGCCGAGGCCACGTCGAAGGAGTGCTCCACGGCGCGGATGCAATCGAGAAAGCCCGATCGTCCGCCATAGAACAGCGCCTCTCCATCGCTGGCCGCCCGCATCATGTCGACCAGATAGGCGACGCCCTCGGCGCGATCCGAAAACACATCGGAGAGCTCGCCCGTCATGGTGACGGCGTGCGCGGCGCTTATCGGGCACAGCGCAAGCGCTTCCTCGAGCGCCGCATCGAATTTGCCGCGGTCTTGCCGGATCGGGCAGGGGATTTGCGCCACATCGACCGCGCGCCCGTCCTCGATCCGGGCCAGCTTCAGATTGGCGCCCCCCAAATCCCAACCGATCACGCAGGCCATTTTGTCCTCTTTTCACGCGACGGCCGGACTTGTTCCGGCCATGCCCGCTGTGCATTTACTGGAGGGAAAGGGTATGGCAAGCCCCAATCCTGTAAGACCCTAGACTGCATTGGAGAGACGACCCATGGGCGAATTCGCTGTTATCCCGGCGCTGGATCTCAAGGACGATGCCGTCGTCCATGCCATAGCCGGCAACCGCGCCGACTATCGCCCGATCGCGAGCCCGTTCGGCGCGGCTGGCGATCCGGCAGCGATTGCCCGCGGCCTCCTCGCCATCACCGGCTCGCCGTCGCTTTATATCGCCGATCTCGACGCCATCGCCGGCATCGGCAATCATTTCGAGCTCGTGCGTGGGCTTAGCTATGCTCTGCCCGGCACCACGCTGTGGATCGATGCGGGCTTCTCCGATGTTGCCGATTGCGCCTTCTGGCTGCCGCTCGGGGCGACGCTGGTGATCGGCAGCGAGAGCCTCGCCGCCGTGGACGACTGGCGGGAGATTCACGCGGCCTTCGGCGAGAGTGTCGTGCTCTCGCTCGATTTCGATTCCGGCGGACAGAAGGGCCCCGATGCGCTGTTCGACGATCCCGCGCTCTGGCCCAGCCGCGTCATCGCCATGAACCTTGGCCGGGTCGGCACCGATGCCGGCCCCGATGTCGACGGGCTCAAATCCCTGCTCGGCATGGCCGATGGCCGCGCCATCTTCGCGGCGGGTGGCATCAGGGACGCGCGCGATCTTGCGGCCATCGCCGATCTCGACGCGCACGGCGCGGTGTTGGCCACGGCTCTGCATCGCAATGCCGTCACGCAAAATGAGATCGCCGCCCTCTTGCGAGAGCGGCGATCTTAATCAGAGCGCCTACGCGCCCATTCGTCAGAAACCCAGTTTTTGGAGCCACCGCCGAATCGGGCCCGGACCGCCGTGTTTACCGGGTTGCCCCCGACCTGGGGGTTCTCCCTTTCAACCGGCTGCGAACGGGTGGTGGGCGGAGTCCTTCTTCGACGTGACCTCGGAGGCCTTCGGCTCGCCTTTGACGGCGCGGGCGATGGATTCCTTCACGGCGCGATAGTTGAAGTCCTGGATCTTCTTGTCGTCCTTGGCTTCCCAATGGATGAACACGCCGACGCAGACGAACAGATCGTCGGCCTCGTTGGCGGGGATCACACCTTCGGCGACGGAATCGGCCACGGCCTTAGCCACGGCATATTGCGCCGGTCCGAACATCTGCACGGCTTGGCGTGCATCCTTGATGGTGACCTTGTTGTAGAGGATCGTTGGGGGCTTACAGAGAAGGTTCGGGGCGATCACCGCGAGCAGGGTGGTGAAGCCGTCCTTGTTATTGGTCAAAGCATTGCAGAACGCCTGCTCCACGGCACCGCCGCGGGGACCTATCAACAGGTCGATGTGAGCGACCTCGTTGCCGTCGCCGACGAGCGACTCGCCAACACATGTACCACTGATCTTGGGCATGAAACCCCCTCCCTAATGGGCTGATTGTAACGTTACAAAACACGTGCCGCGGGCGGTGACACCGCCAACGGCAAGCCATGGAAGCGCTTTGGGTAAAGCATCTCCGTCCGCAACTCCTGGTTAGAGCTCCGCGGGGAGAACATAAGCCGGGGGCTGAGAGATCGGCAAGTCGATTGTTGACCGGAAGGAGGGGCGCTTTTCCGCCTTATTCCGGCCCTTCGAGGGCGATCAGCGCGGCCGCGAACAGGGTCGCCACGGTCAAATCCGCTGAGGTGCCGGGGTTCAGCCCACGCTCTTTCAAGGCGCGGTCGAAGGCGGCGAGCGGCGCCGTCATGGCTGCCGGCGTCTCGCACGCGGTCAGGCTTGCCTCGATCGGGGCCGCCTCTTCGCGCACCAGGGTAGCGGTGCGCGTCCCGAATTTCCGCTCGATCAGAGTGTCGGGAAGATGGGCGAGGAACCCGAGATAGACGCGGGCAACCGCCCAGGACGGCTCGTTCCAGCGCTCATGCGCCTGCGCCAGCCATTTCAGCCCAAGCGTGAAGATGTCGGCGAAGTAATGGGCATAGTTCCAGGCGATGCGGTCGCGCGCTTCCGCCGCGCGCATGGCCTCGAGCAGGCTCACCGCGGGCTCCGAGGCCACATCGTGCTCCGGCGCCTCGCCAAGCCCGCCGGGCATCGTCTCGCGGATCGCCCGGTAGGTCTCGCTCGCGTCATCGACGCTGAGCTCTTGCAGGACGCGGTGAAGCCGGCTCTCGAGATCGCCGCTTCGTGGATCGAGCGCCGCACCGGCAAGCGGCGCCGCGAGCAGCACGATGCCGAGATTGGTGTTTTGCCCGACTTGAGCCCGCGTCGCCTCCACCGCGAGCCTGACGCGCTTGCCCACGGGAAGCCCCTTCCGCCCGATCAGCGGCGCGGCGGCCTCGGCGCTCGCCACGAAATCGGCGACGCTCATGCGGTGGCCTTCGCTATGGCGATGCACGTTGCCGGGCTTCAGCGCATCGAGTTCGGCAAGGCAGGACTCAAGGAAGCTCGCAGCGATCGCTTCGGGCTTGAGCGGCCTTCTCAAGTGCCCTCTTGGCCTTCGAGGCGCGCTTCGGGGAGCGCCGCGTCGAGAAACGCGTCGACCAGATGGTCGGAGATGCGGATGTGGCTCACACGCTGCAGCCCGTTCCAGGCCGGCATCGAATTGACTTCGAGCACGAAGAATTTTCCATCCGGCGCCTGGATGATATCGACCCCGGCATAATCGGCGCCGACGCAAGCAGCGGCGCGCTCGGCCAGATCGACCAGCTCCTGGCTCGCAATCGCGGCCTTGGCGCGGGCGCCTTGCTTGATATTGGTGATCCAGCTCGAGCCATGTCTGATCATGGAGGCGATGACGCGGCCTTGGCAGACGAAGAGCCGCCAATCCTGATGGTGCTCTTGCGCCGGCGGGATGAATTCCTGGAGATAATAGACCCCGTTCACCTCCTCGGGCGAGGAGAGATCCTCAAGGGTGGCGATCAGGCGCAATCCCTTGCCTTGCGCCCCGAATAGCGGCTTCTGCACGAGCTTCCGCCCCTTGGCCAGCACGGTCGATACGATCGCTTCGGCCTCGGCCCGGTTGACGCGGGCAAAGGTGCGCGGCGTGGGTATCCCCGCGGCTTGCAGAAAAAAGGTGGTGGTCGATTTGTCGACGCAACGCTCGATGGCGCGAGCGTTGTTCCAGACCGTCACGCCGAGTTCGCTCAGCGCATGCAGCACGCCGAGATAGAGCGTGACCTCCTCGAAGCTGCCGCCCGGAACGAAGCGGACGAACGCGCCTTCTGGAAGGCGGTCGCCAAGCCCGGGTATGGCGAGCCCGGTCGCCGTCTCGGTCGAGAAGCCGCATGCGTTGAGCGGCACGAGCAGGGGGGTGATCCCCCGCCGCTTGAAGGCGCGCGTGAGGCTACGCCCATGCCAGTCCCGGCCATCGCCGAACATCACGATGGCGGCGTCCGAGGCGGTTGGTGCGCGCATGGACTTTTAGGTGAAGGAGCGCGACAGCACGGCCGTGTCGATGCGTCCACCCTGGAAGCTCTCGCCCGTCTTGAGCGACGTCACCGTCACCATGGCCGGGCTGAACAGCATGCGGTCGATCGCATAGAAATCGCCCTTCACCGCGGCGAAGATGTCGGCGAAGGGTTTGCCGTAGTCCTTCGACTTCAGGCTCGGCAGGTTCTCCGCCAGCGCCTTCGATTCTTTCGAACCGCTCGACACGAAGAGCTGAGCGCGGCCGCCATAGATGATGGCGTCGTTGGTGCGGCCCATAGCGGCGATGAAGTCAGGCGCCGGCGGCGGCAACGGCGCGGTGGCGATGCCGTCGACGATGTGGTCGAGCGGGAAGTGCAGCTCGTGCGCCTTGTGCAGCGCGACCTCAAGGCAGCGCGCGGCGATCTGCACCGTGCCGGCCAGGCTTGAGGTCGGCGCATAGATGAAGGTGAGGCGGTCGGCCTTGAGCTTGCAGGCCTTGGCCACCTGCTCGACCAGCGCCTTCGGCGGCGGGCGATCGGCTTCGAGCACGAGAACCGCGCTGTCCGCCTTGTCGCGGTAGTTAAGCTCGTCGAACAGCTTCTCCGAGGAGCCGATGGCGCGCGCGGGACCTGAGCCGAGCACGTTGTATTTCTTGCCGTTGTCCTCGCCCGAAAGGCTCCAGCCCGCATATTGCGAACCGAGGCAGGCGAGCACCGGCTGGGCCGTGTGCACGGTCACCATGAACGGCCATGAGCTATCGGGATCGGTCGTCTCGAGCGACACCCGGCCAAGCCCGCCCAGACAGATCTCGGCGATGCGGCGCCCGGCCTCTAGTCCGCCCAAAGCGCGCACGCCGCAATCGATGAGGCATTCGCCGAGCGAGCCTTGCGTGACATCGACACGCAAGGCATCGGCATCATCGATGAGAGCTTTGACGACCGGTTCCGCCTTGGAGTTGACGCTCGGCCATTCCCTTTGGCGCGCCGCGGCGATTTCTTCTCTTCTGTTCACCTTCGTCCCCCCTGCTCAGGCTCTGAAAATCTGCCAGAACTTTGCAAATTCGCTCCTCGACCAGGCGCTTCGCCCGCAAAATGGTGCTACTGCGGGCCCACACAGTGCATATCGGACGGTTTTTGTCGATCCACTCCGAAGGCTTAGGTCGGTCGGCTGACCAGTCGGGCCAGACCATGCCGGGAGGCACGGTGATTCCGGTCTCGGCATAGACGATCGCCGAAGCCATGGCATCCTCGAATTTCAACCCCCTTGGTGGCAGCCTGCCCTCGCGCACCGCCGCCAGATGGAGGCGCATGAGGGGAGGCTCGCCGCAGTCGAAGATGTCGAGCGTGGCGCCGGGGCGCGGGTTGATCTCGAGCAGCAGCGCCTCGCCGCCATTCACCATGAAATCGGCCGAGGCGAGCCCCGCGATCTCGAAGGATCGGGCGATACGAATCACCGCTAAGGCCATCTGCCGCGCCACCGCTTGTGGCAAAGCCGCGGGGCGCACCGCGCCGCCATAGCGCCACGGGCTTCGCGGCGAGGGCGCCGTCCATTGCTCGCTGAAGCCGAGCACGCGGGCGTCGCTGCCATTGGCGACGAACAGCGCCGATATCGCGCGGCCCGCGACGCGCTCCTGGTAATAGACATTGCGCGCCGCCCGCTTGAGCGTGCAGGGCACGATATGGCTGCCGCCGGCGCCTCCGATTCTCTTGACGAGCCAGCCTGCGCCCTTGGCGGGGCGTTCGCTTGCCGTCGCGGGATGCGGAACACCAAGGCGATCGAGCTCGGCGAAGAAGCTCTCCGGCGCTTTGAGGCGCGCGACCTTGGCGGCGTCGTTGCCGAGCAGCGGCCAGCTTTTCGCGATCAGCGTCAAAAGCTCGGGCCGATCCTCGAAGCCCGAGCCATAGACGAGGGCGAGAATGGGGGAGGGGGCGCGTTCCGCCAGCGTCCGAAGCGCGCGGAAGAGGCTTGGCGCGCGCATTCCATGACTGATGTCGCCGTCAAGCTTGCGGCAGGCAAAGGCCATGTCTTGTGTGTCGGCGTCGGCGAAGAAATCGGCGACGAGCGGGGTGAAGCCGGCACGGAGCGCCGAACGTGCGAGCGCCCGTCCCGAGACGCTCGCGATCAGGAGCGAGCCGCGCTCAGCCTGCGAGCTTCTGGGCAAGGGCGTAAGCATCCCGGAAATCGAGATAGAGCGGCTTGTCGGAGTCGATCATCTGCTTGAACAGCCCGGCTTCGGTCCGATATTTGATGTTGCCGACTGCGAGCGCGCCGATGCCGACAGCGTCGGTTCCCGGGATCGGCTTGGCGTCGTCGTTCACGCCCACGCCCCCGACGCCTGACGGCGGCACCGCGTTCACGTCGGTTGCGACGCGCAGGCGCTTGGCTTGTTTCAGCTGGTCGAGCGTGACCAGCCTTTTCCCGGCGGGACCCGCGGCGAAGATGATGTCGGCCTCGCGCGCGATCTCGGTCTTCTGCTCCTCGGTGCTGCCGTCGGCGTAACTGACATCGACGCCGAAACGCGCCCTGGCCTCGTCGGCGAGCTTGCGCACGCGTTCCGGCCCGTCATAGCCGATCAGGATCGACGAGGCCCCGTCCATGGCGGCGATCACCGCCGAGGCGAAGGCGACCACGCCGGTGCCGCCGAACACCGCGACGCGCTTGCCCTTGAGCCCCGTCGAGAATTTCTCTGCGAGCGCTTTCTTGGCCAAGGCGACCATGGCGGCGGCCGTGGTGAACGACCCCGCGGGATCGGCGAACACCGAGATCTCGAAGGGCGGCACCATCGCCCTCTTGGCGCGGTCCATCA
>JALHTP010000358.1 GCA_022865725.1 Methyloceanibacter sp.
AGCGCGAGCGGATAGAGCGTGCCGACGAACACGGCGGCGCATGCGGTGGTGAGCAGGAGGTTGTTCAGCACGAGAGCGCCCTCGCGGCTGATCGGCGCGAACAGGCCGCCTTTGGTGAGGAGCGGCGCGCGCCAGGCGAACAGCGTCAGCGCCCCGCCGATGAAGAAGCCCATGATGGCGAGGATGAAGATGCCGCGCGCGGGATCGACGGCGAAGGCGTGCACGCTCGTGAGCACGCCCGAGCGGACCAGAAAGGTCCCCATCAGGCTCAAGGAGAAAGTGATGATGGCGAGCAGAATGGTCCACACCTTGAGCGCGTCGCGCTTCTCCATGACGAGCGCCGAGTGGAGCAGCGCCGTGCCGGCGAGCCAGGGCATGAAGGAGGCGTTCTCGACCGGGTCCCAGAACCAGAAGCCGCCCCAGCCGAGCTCGTAATAGGCCCACCACGAGCCCATGGCGATGCCGAGCGTGAGGCACATCCAGGCGGCCAGCGTCCAGGGCCTCACCCAGCGCGCCCAGGCGGCGTCGATGCGGCCCTCGATCAGCGCGGCGACGGCGAAGGAGAAGGCCATCGAGAAGCCGACATAGCCGGCATAGAGAAAGGGCGGATGGAAGGCGAGCGCCGGATCTTGCAGCACGGGATTGAGGCCGTTGCCGTCGAATGGCGCCGGGTCGAGCCTGACGAACGGATTCGACGTGGTGATGATGAACAGCAGAAAGGCCGCGGAGATCGAGCCCTGCACAGCAAGCACGTTGGCCTTGAACTGCCGCGGCAGATTGGTGCCGAAACTCGCGACGCCTGCGCCGAACGATGCGAGGATCAGGACCCACAGGACCATGGAGCCTTCATGGTTCCCCCACACGCCCGAAATCTTGTAGAGCAGCGGCTTCGCCGAATGGGAGTTCCGCCAGACATTCTGCACCGAGAAGTCCGAGGTGACATAGGCGGTCATCAGCGCGATGAAGGCCATCCCGACCAGGACGAATTGCATCTGCGCGGCGGGAGCGGCGACGGCGGCAAGTTGCGGGTCGCGCAAGCGCGCGCCGAGCAGCGGCAGCAAAGTCTGCACGATGGCGACGCCGAGCGCGAGGATCAGCGCGTAGTGACCAATCTCTGCGATCATCTCCCGCTCGCTCTCCCTAGTTCATCTTGCCCTGAGGGTCAGCGGTCTTGGCCTCGGCGCCTCCGCGCCACACGCCTTGCGCCTTAAGCTTCTTGGCCACTTCCGGCGGCATATAGTTCTCGTCATGCTTGGCGAGCACGTTGTCGGCATGAAAGACGCCGTCAGGCTCGAGGGTGCCCTCCGTGACCACGCCCTGCCCTTCGCGAAACAGATCGGGCAGCACGCCCGTAAAGGTCACCGGAAGCGTACTCGCTCTGTCGGTGACGGTGAAGCGAATGGTGGTGCCCTCGCCGCGCACAACGCTTCCCGTCTCGACCAGCCCGCCGAGCCTGAAACGCTGGCCGGGCGCGATCTGCATCTTCGCCACCTCGCTAGGGCTATAGAAGAAGACGATCGAATCGCGCATGGCGAACAGCACGAGCCCCACCGCGACGCCGAGCACTGCAAGGCAGGTGCCGATCAGAATCCCTCTTCGCTGTTTCCGCGTCATGACTTCAATCCAAGCTCGGCCGCGAGCGCGTCGAGCTGCTCCAGCGCCTGCGTATTGCCGCTGAACTGGCTCCTGGCGCGCTGAAGCGCCTTTACCGCATCGTCCTTCCGGTCGAGCACGCTATACGCCCTGACCAGCTTGAGCCAGCCGGGAAGATCGCTGCCGTCCTGGTCGAGCTTGGCGGCAAGACCTTGCACCATGCGCTGGATCATCGCCTGCCGTTCGGCAGGGTCCATCGTTTGAGCCGCGGCGATATCCGAAGCGCTCAGTCCACGCTCGCTCTGCGGTCCCGGGGCAGGCGTCTCGGCGTCGGCCACGGGCTTGCCGGCGAGACGGGCTTCGTCGGCGGCGATCCGCTTCTCTACCGTCTCGCGCCAGGGCGCATCGCCGCCAGCCTCGCCGAGCAACGCCCGCCAATCCTCGATGGCGGCCTGAAATTTCCCGTCCTGCTCCTTGGCGATGGCCAGCAGGACGCGCGGCTCGATCAGCGTAGCGTCGAGCTCGACCGCGCGCTCCAGCGCATGGCGCGCGTCTTCCGTGACCACGCCGTTATTGGCGAGCACGAGCGCCTGCCCCTGGCCCGAAAGCCGCTTCGCCGATTCTCCGAGAAGCCTGACCGCCTGGGCATAGGCGTCGGCCGCATCGGGATAGCGGCGCCAGCCCATATAGACGGGAGCGATCACGTCCCAGCCCTCGCCCTCCTCGGGATGCTCTCTGAGCCGCGCTTCGACCCGCGCGACAAGGGCTTCGAGGTTCTGATCGTTCGCGGGATCCTGCAGACGCGCGGCGAGCGGCTGGTCGGGCAGGCGCGGAGAGCCGTAGGCGAGGTAGAGGCCGAGCGCCAGCAGCGGAAGCGCGAGCGCCACGCCGATCATCGCCGCTCGCGCAGGGCCGCTATCGCTCTTAGTCCCGTCGGCCGCATGCGCCTTGCTGTCGGCGGCAAGGAGCCGCCGCGCGATCTCGACGCGCGCAGCTTCGGCTTCCTCTTCGCCGATCAGTCCACGCGCGCGATCGCTGTCGATCTCGCCGAGCTGATCGCGATAGACGGCGGCGTCCAAGGCCTCGGGCGCGCCCTCGTTCGCCGCCGGACCGGCGAGCGGCCGCAACAGGACGAGGAGCACGATCGCCGTGAGGCAGGCGAGGATGACCCAAATGAGCACGGGGGGAGCGCTAGCCTCCGAATGTGGACAGAAGGCTAGGCATAGGGAAAGGCGTGGGGAGGAGCAAGGTCCGGCAGGGTCGCAGAGGTTAATTCCGCGCAATCTCGCCGGAGGCTTTGGGAGCTAAGCCCAAGGGCAAGACGGGGAGCCTAGCCTACGGTCTGCCAGGTGCCGTCAGCCTGCCGGCAGGCCGTGCCGCGCGCCGTCTGCGGCTGGCCGCCAATATAGATGGTGTGGGTATAGGGCCGGCAGAATTGGCTGCCCTGCTGGTAGGGCTTGCCCGGCACGATCTGGCCGCGATGCTGGGTTTGCGGATTGTCCCAAGCGACCGGGGCGCCTGCCTGGCCGGTTTCCAAGGCTCGATATTCGGCGGCCGCCGCCATCTGGCGGTCTTGCTCGTCCAGGCTTTGACCGATCTGGTTGCCCACGAGCCCGCCAACGACCGCGCCGATCGCCAACCCGGGAATACGGTTCTTGCTGCCGCCGATCGCCGCGCCCGCGGCGCCGCCCGCGACCGCGCCCACAATGGTGCCGGTGCCTTGCTTGTTGCCTGGACCGCAAGCGGCGAGCAGCGCCGGCAGCATAAGCATCGCAATGATGGGCGCGCGTCTCATCGCTTCCCCCTTCGGCCTAGAAACGGCCCGGTCGGCCACGGCAAGAGACTGAGGTAAGTTTAATCGTCCCACGCTCAACTTAACAAACAACAATTCTGGCCAAATTTGGTTGTGGGAGCAAAAAAACGCGGAATCAGGCGACCGGCAGCTCAAGCCGGGCCCGCAAGCCGCCCTCCGGCGAAGGTTCCAGCGCGAGGCTCCCTTTATAAAGATGCGCGAGATCGGCCACGATGGAGAGCCCAAGCCCCGAGCCGGGCTTGCTCTCGTCGAGGCGCTGGCCCCGCTGCCCGACCTTCGCCCGCTCCGCCTCGGTCAGTCCCGGTCCATCGTCGTCGACGACCACCATGAAGCGTGCTGGCCTTTCCCCGCGCCTGGCCTCGGCCCTCACCCGCGACGTCGCCCATTTGCAGGCATTGTCGAGCAGGTTCCCCACCATCTCCTCGAAATCCTGCTTCTCGCCCTGGAACTTGAGGCCGGGGATCGAAACCACCTCCACGTCGAGACCGCGCTCCTCATAGATGCGGTCGAGGGTTCGCTTCAGCGCCTGAAGCACGCCGTCGACATCGGTGATGTCGCCGATCACGCTCGACCGCGCCGCCACCCGCGCCCGGTCGAGATGGTGGGTGATATGCGTGCGCATGATCTCGGCCTGCTCCACCACCTTATCGGACAGCGGGCCCTTATGCGTCCGCGCTTCGTTAGAGATGACGCTGAGCGGCGTCTTGAGCGCATGCGCGAGATTGCCCACATGGGTGCGCGCCCGATCGACGATCTCGCGATTGGACTGGATCAGCGCATTCAATTCCTGTTGCAGCGGCCTGATCTCCTCGGGCATCTCGCCTTCGAGCCGCTCCGCTTCGCCAGAGCGGATCTCCGAGAGGTTCTGCCGCATGTCGCGGAGCGGTGCGAGCCCGAAGCGCACCTGGAAGTAGGTCGCCGCGAGGAGCCCAAGCCCCAGCACGGCCAGAGCGGCGATGAGCATGGTGGTGAACTCGGCGAGATCGCGGTCGATCTCGCTCGCGTCACCTGCCACGGCATAGGAATAAGGGTTGGAGCTCGGGCCTGCCGGCTTGATCTCGCGCTCGACGATGCGCACGCGCTGCTGCTCGGGGCCGGTGGCATAAGCGCGCCGCGTCAGGCTCTTGTCGGGGGGAATGTCGTTCTGGCTCGGCAGCTCGAGCTGCTGATCAAGCAGGGAGTCGGAGACGAAATCGGGCCGCGCGGCCCCGTCCAGCGGCTTGATCTGCCAGTACCAGCCGGAGAAGGGAATGCCGAACACCGGCTCGCCGAGATTGGTGGGCTCTTTCGGCTTGGTGGGGGCGCCTTGCGTGGTCGAGGCGACGAGGCTCGTGAGATACACGTTGAGGCGCGCGTCGAAGTTCCGCTCGACGGCTTGGCGGTAGAGCGAGACGAGGATGATGGCGGTGGCGGGAAGGACGACGAGGGTCCACGCCGCGGCGGAGGCGAACAGCCGGAACGCGAGGGAATTAAGCCTCATCGTTCGCGTCCGAGAGGCAATAGCCGAGCCCGCGGACAGTCTTGATGAGATCGATGGGAAGCTTCTTGCGCAAGCGCCCGATGAACACCTCGACGGTATTGGAGTCGCGGTCGAAATCCTGCTCGTAGAGATGCTCGACCAGCTCGGTGCGGGAGACGACGCGTCCCCGATGCAGCATGAGATAAGCCAGCACGCGATATTCGTGGGAGGTGAGCTTCACCGCCTGGCCGTCGACGGTGACGCGCGAGGCCTTAGCGTCGACGCGGAGCGGCCCGCACTCCATCTCATTGCTGGCATGCCCTGCTGAGCGCCTGAGCAGAGCGCGAATCCGCGCCAGCACTTCCTCCATGTGGAAGGGCTTGGCGACATAGTCGTCGGCACCGGCATCCATGCCGGCCACCTTGTCGCTCCACCGCTCGCGTGCCGTGAGGATGAGCACCGGCATCTTGCGCTCGTCGCGCCGCCATTGCTCGAGCACGCTCAAGCCGTCCTTCTTGGGCAAGCCGAGATCGAGCACCACGGCGTCGTAGGGCTCGGTATCGCCGAGAAAATGCCCCTCCTCGCCGTCGAAGGCGCTATCGACGGCGTAGCCGGCCTCGCTCAGCGCGGTGACGAGCTGACGATTGAGATCCGGATCATCCTCGACGACGAGAAGCCGCAAAGCCGCTAACCCTCACTGCCGTACATAGGGCCTCGTTCCTCCTAAAACTGCCCGGTCAGAGCGTCAACGGTGAGGTTGGTCACCTCGCCCGTCGGCCCGAGCACCACTAGCTTATAGACGAAGCGGCCGCCGGCGTTGCAGAGAGACTGATTGACCACCTTTCCGCCCGTCTTCTTCTGCACCATCTGGTAAATGACGCTGGCCGGAAGCAGCGAGTTCTGCGCGATGATCGGGCCTGCTTTGCTCCATTCGACGCAGTCGGGCTGCGCGCTCTGCCCCGCGGCCGCGAAGATGGCGGCGGCAAAGGCTGCAATGGTCGCCGATTTGAGCACCCGCCACATAGTCCAGTCCCGTTATCCTTATTGGGCGGGACCGTAAGGCAGGACGCATGAATGACGCATGAACGCCAGGTGCTTGCAGGCCCTAAGAACCGGCCGTCCGCAAGCCCGCCAGCGCCTGCGTCATTTGACATTCGCGGGCTTGCCTCCAATGGCCTTCGCTGCCGTATCGTTCACCTTGACGCCGAGCGCGCAAGGCCGAGGCCGTCGAAGATGAACGGCGCCTTGGTGACGAGGTCGGCAAGGGTTGCGTCCCCGACCGCCCAGTTCGGCACCGCCGAGAGCGCCGTGATCAGCCCCATTCCCGGCTTGGCCTCGCCTCTGTCGACAAGCGTGCAAGATGCCGGCGGGCGCCGGCGGCCGGCGTCTCCGAGACTGCGGTGTTGCCCAATCCCGCCGCCGCAGCAATGATGGCTTCGCGTGTAACCATGCTGAGGTGTTGTGGACGTTCCTGGGTTGACCCACGGCTTAAGCTAAGGCGACACTCCGGCCGCAGACGAGGATCGGCCCTTGCCGACGAACTGGAGGACGCCTCGATCTTCGAGCACCGACCGAAGCGGAGGCTCATTGGCCGCCGCAACTTTCTCATGCGGGCGACGCTTGCCGGCGCGGCGACGCTCGCGCCTTCGCTCGCGCATGGAGGCGCGACGGAACCCGAGCCGCAGCCTTTGGTCAATCCGGCGAAGCCGATGCCCGAGACCGTCACGGCCGACGAGATCAAGACGCTGCTGAAGCTCGAGCCGAACACGACCTACGGCTTCGTGCGCGAGACTTATGCGAGCGACCTGTCGATTGCGCCGGGAGGCTTGCCCGCGCCATTCGCTAGCGGCCGCCCCTTGGGCTCGGCGCTCTCTTTCATGGTGACGCCGGACGCGCCCGTGAAGCTCCACCGCATCAGATGCGAGCAGCTCTATCACTATTATCTTGGCGATCCGATCGAGGTGCTGCTGCTCCGCGAGAACGGCGACAGCGAGCTCGTGATTGTCGGCCCGAACATCGTTGGCGGACACATGCTCCAGCTCTTCATCCCCGGCAACACGTTCCACACCGCGCGCGTCACCGGCAAGCGCCGCTGGTTCCTGGGCGCGAGCACGCAATGGCCGGGCGTGGTCGTGCGTGACAGAGATGTCGAGTTCGGCGATATGGAACAGCTTGCCGGCAAATATCCCGAAGCGGCAGCCGACATCCGCAAGTTCCCCGAGCCTGGTGAGAAGTGACGACTCACGAAGAAGATCGAGGCGGCTAGGCGCGCGTCGCCGACGCGATCACCCGCTTGTTACGAATTGCGGGCAACAAAAAAAGGCGGCCGCTGCCGCCCCTTGCTTAAACACTCAGAACCGTCATGGCCGGGCATGACGATCTATCTTAGTCTTAGGGCGACTTTATCCCGACGCGGTTCGCAACCGCCTGCCTCAGCATCACGCGGTCCCGTGTCGACACGCCAAGCAGCTCGGCCGTGCGCCAAACGAGATTGGACTCGAATTCGTGAACGACGCCGTCGGCCATCACCACTTCCCACAGCATCTCGACGATGCGCTTGCGGCCGTCCTGGTCGAGCTCGCGGCAAAGAATGCTGGTGAAGCCATAAAGATCGACGGATTCGCTTTCCTCGACGCCGGCGTCCTGCACCAACCGGCGGACTTCGTCGCCGCTAAGGTCGAAGCGCTCCTGCAACAGCGCCTTGAGTGTCTGGGTCTCCGATGAATCAACCTGCCCGTCGATGAGCGATGCGCGAACGAGCAACGCCGCAGCAGCCAGCCGCAGATCTTCCTCGTGAAAATTCCGCGCGGGCTTTTCATGGCCGGCGACGCGATCGACGAGATCCTTCAAACGGGCCCAGACTGTCATCGACGCTCCATCTCCGAAGGGTGGCGATGGCAGTCATATAGCGCAGCCAGAGGGGCATGCACGACCCCTCCGATACCCACGAGTGGGTATCCGTAACCTCCAGACCCGTCATGCCCGGCCTTGTGCCGGGCATCCACGATTTCACTGCGCCGCACGCCTGCAAACGTGGATGGGCGGGACAGCCCGGCCATGACGAACTTCGGTGACTGGTGAGTAAGTCCTAAGCCGCGACGGCTTGCGCCGGTTCGGTCACGGCGCGGTAGCGCACGATGCCATGGAAGGTGTCGCCATCCGGATCGAGCCGCGCCTCCGAAAATTCGTGGCGGAGATTGACGAGATGGTGGTCCGCGAGCAGAAGCGGCTGATCGTGCAGCACGGCCCTGATGACCTCGAGGATCTGCTGCACCTGCTTCTTGCCGCCCGAACGCGACCAGACATGCAGCGTGAGATTGTGCTCAGCGCCATCCTCGGTGCCCGTGCTCCAATCGCGGATCACGCTTTGCCCGAGGGTGATGAAGGGATAAGGCGCCGCTTGCGGCGCATCGTCATAGACGCGCACGCCGCCGAGAAGCGTGGTCAAATCCAACGAGCCGGCGAGCGCCCGATAGACGCCGCGCTGAAGGGCCCAACTCGCAACTTCCATCATAGCAGGTCTCCGAGAAGCGATTGTTAACCAAACATATGGGGTGCCGCTTCACGCCATGCAAACTGCGACCAATCACCAAAACGCGATCAGACCCCGCCTTGCGCCGTCTTGAAAGCCGTCGCGATCAATTTTCGGAGCCTATGCTTAACGCCTGGTGAACGGGCGCGAAAAACCGGCCAAAGCCAGGGCGTTGCGGGACGCCTTAGGGTGCCGAACTCCAGCGAGCGGCCGGCCGGGTGAGACGTGCCTATCGCGTAGGCAAGCCTCATTTCACGGCCTGAAGGCAACGAATTGGCTGAAGCTGGAAAACTAGGTCAGACTATTTTCCTACTCGCTCACATCTCAGGAGCGTGCGCGCAGTTCGGCCCGTAGCTCCACTGGCCCCTTGCGTCTTGCTGCTTGCACGGAGCCATCGCCTCCGGCTCCAAGGGCTCGACCGGGG
>JALHTP010000359.1 GCA_022865725.1 Methyloceanibacter sp.
GAGGTCGCCGCCAAGCAGGACACGCCTCAAGCCCAAGCCGCCGCCTGATCCGTCAGGCCGTCACCAAGATTCGGCGATAGCTCGGGCCCACTCTGCGACATCAGTGAAGCGCTCGGTGATATCTGCTCTTGGGGCAATTCCAAACACTCAATTCAGGTCATAAACCGCAAACCGCCGACAGAAACGTCGGCCGAAAATGCGCGGCCAATGGCAACCACGCCGATGCGGCGTAGGCGGCGCGTATTGAGTGGAACATCAGTGCGATACGGCGCAAATTTATCGAATGGAAGCTGACCGGTCCGCCACTCCGGGTCGCCTCTGAAACCTTGCCGATAAGATTGCCACGGTCGGTTGAGATCGTCTGTTCGCAGATGAACGCCGTAGTCCTCGCCGTTGCCGAAAACGTCGAGCTCGATTCCTCGCCAGTCACTGACATCCACAGTCGTGCCTTCCGGGCCGAGATCTAGGGAGATCTGAACAAAGCCACCATTATTCTCAAGGCTGACCTCGCCACGCATGCGGATAGCCGGCCGGCCAGCAACCATCACGCGGACCATGGTTCCATCGGACACTCCCCCCATGACCCGGTCAGTGAACAAGCGCCAATCCGTTCCTATCGTGGCCATGGGCGGCTCGCGACTAAGATCGTCGATGATTGGGGAGGTGATGGGCATGGTCTTGCCTAGCGCAGTATGGCCGAAAACCAAACCGGCACCTGCAAGCATCAGAAATGCACGACGACCATACAGCATCGGCAAGCAATAAGCCCCGGTGGCTGGTCGCGCCAAGCTCGAGTAGCCGCGGCAGAAATTTGATGAACCAGTTTCAAAAATCAATCAGCAAACGCGATTCAGTCGTTCGCTCTTTCTGCTCACATGTCTCCTTTGGAGGGTATTGCGAACGAGTTGGCTGAGGCGGTGCATGTCGGCGAGGTGCCAGAAGCTGAAGTGGGCAAATTGCTGAAATAGGTCGACTCTTCCCATCAAGCAGACGGACCGCTCTTCACACGCTTGCAGAAATTGGATTGAAAACGTCCGCTACGCACTCCCAGCCTCGCGGACCCTAATAGCCACTAAGGTCCTTAGGGCTGGACGGGGGCTAGGTCGTCGATGTCCTTTTTCGAGCAGTTTTCAACTTTCATTTTCGCTGCCTGTGCCTGAGCAGCGACCTCCAGATCTTGTGCAACCACGATGCAGCCGTCTCCCTTTACGCCGGCCCAACGTGGGGAAGCGCGCCACTCTTCGCGCGCCCCCCTCTGCGGCTCAGCACCTTCATTGGGGGAACTGCCGTACGGCGCCAAGGGCGTGGGTGAATCGGTCGGACCCGGTGGAGACGCATAGCCCGCCGGGGGCGATAGAGGCGCACGGACCACCGGCGCTGCTGGGTCGTAGACCATCTGACTGGTCTTGGCGGAATCGACGGCCGAGGGTTGCGGCGCAGTGCACGAAAGTAACGCAATACCGATAGCCGTTGCGGCCGTGACTACAAGGACTTTAAGCACTGAGATCCCCCAGGCACTCTGGTCTGAGCCCAAGACAACCTAAGCCTGAGGGGTTACTAGAAGGTCACGAAGCACGAGCCCCCATCGGCCTTGGCTTCGAGAAAGGCGTCCCGCGCACTTTCGCTTTGGGTCAGTTGCTGACTTCGCACGGCGCTAACCAATCCTCAACTCAACAAGATTAATCCTAGCTTGGCTCCCACCTCGTCCTGGTGAGTCGTTGGCGTGAGTGGGATTCGCTAGGTGTCGTATTGCGCACGCCCGCTGCAGGCGCCTTTCGCAGTGCTCATAGGCTTCGCGCTCTCCAGTGTTGGCGGTTGCGTTTATGAGCAACAGGGACCGCCGAAAGCTCATTTCGGGCAGTTCTCGACCAAGCCGCCCGAGGGGGACACCGTCACCGTCTGCCACGCCTATGGGTGCAAAGCGCAGACGCCTTTCAGTTTCACCTCAAGCGACATCGCGGAAATCTCCGCGGTGATGATGCATGTCCGACGCGTCGACAGCCCGTCGGAGGAACGCCGCGCTATCGCCTATGCGATCTCCTGGATGGAGCGGCGCGTGGCGCCGACCGTCGGCACCGCCAGCGACCAGCCAAGCATAAGTTTTTTGGGCTCGGGTGACGAAAGCCAGCAGGACTGCGTCGATGAAGCCACCAACACAACTAGCTATCTCCTGGTGCTTGAGCGCCATGGGCTGATCCAGCATCACATGGTGGAGCGACCCTTCGCCAAGGATGACTTAAGCCACTGGACGCATTGGGCCGCGCTAATCAGGGAGAAAGAAAGCGGAGAACGGTTCGCCATCGATTCCTCGAGCGGCGCGAATGGCGAAAATCCCACGGTGCAGTCAGCGACCAGTTTCTACGTACCTGACGGGCCTTACGACAACAAGCCGCCCGAAAGGTCAGGCTACGCTACTACCGATCCGGGCCTCACGGGATTTAGCTATTCGGGAAGTGACACGGGAAGCATCCGCTAGCGAATGCACGGCGCGCGGAAAACCCCTAATGTCCGCTGCGGGTCAGTTGCGGACATACAGCGACCGATCGAGTTGGTCCGCTCAGTGCCGGAAGCGGACATGGCTGACTACTCGGGTTCTGACTTCGCCAGCTGGTGTCGCGAGGCGGGCTTTCACCGCTTTGAGATCATTCCTTTGACCGGGCCGTCGAGCGCTGCCGTCGCCTACAAATAGGATGCTTCAAACTCAAGGAGATAAGCATGACCGATCAGGCGAAGCATTACTCACTGAGACCCCATGAAGGCAAAGCCCTCTTTGTGCTGGGTGCGATCTCTGCGCCCGCCGGAGCAACGGTACATGTACCGGGGAATGTGCCGCATGGCTTCCGCAATGTCGGAACGACGATGGGTAAAGTGCTGGCGATGTATGAACTGGCACCGACATGCTTGATTTCTTCAACGAGATTGGTGTGCCGATGAGGTGTTGCACCGATCCCATACCGGTTGATCAAATGCCGAGCCCGGAGCGCATTGCCGCGGCGCTGAAGAAACACAAGATGGAGGTACTCGAAGCGCCTGGCGCGGCCTAGTCAGCGCGACCCCAGCGTGCCGCAGCCAACTGTGGTGCCTTCAGCACCTCTTGCTGGAGAACAAGCAAGCCAGCGATCATTTGGCGTGGTGGCAGCCAATTATGGGGCGCTGGCGCAAACGCGCTCCGCTAACCGGCGCCCCAAACTGAGCGCTGGCGTTACTTGTTCATCGCCTTCATGACGGCACCGACGATCGCGGTAAGGATCGCACCGCCGCCCGCGCCGCCAATGGCATTGCCGAGAAGACCGCCCAGCGCCCCGCCCGCAGCAGGGTCGGCACCAGCAGCACCCCCGAGGAGGCTACCAAGAAGGGTGCCTCCAGCGACACCGCCGACCGCACCGCTAATAATTTTGGGCAACTGGCTCATCGCCACCTGCTGCAAGACCGCACCGACAGCTTGACCGCCGAGGACGCCAGTAACAATCTGAACGATAATTGGAAGAATTGATTCCACGTCGAAATCCCCCCTAAAGGGCCAGAACATGATCGTCCCGGCCGTCAAGATAGCGGGCCGTCCAACGCGATCAGTCAAGCTCAAAGGAATAATGTCCACCGATCAACAGCGGGCCCATTCAGTAGAGGTCAGCGGGCCCCTGTATGCCCACATGTTGTGCCCGCGGACGTCGGCTTTGGGTCAGTTGCGGACATACAGCGGCCTGTCGAGTTGGTCCGCTAAGTGCCGGAAGCGGGCGTCCGTCTGTCCGGTGAGCTGCTGCAAACGCCGATGCAATGAACACTGAGCAGCAAGATTAGCGGTCATCTTCCCCCGGAACAGGGAATTCACGGGCCCCCACAACCCGCTTCTGCAGGCTCAGCGTTCCTGCTTCAGGCAGCTGCGGAAGAACGCCGCGTTGGGGCAGAAATCCGGAGGCGTTTGCGGTGCCTCGGCACCCAGCCAGTCGCGGCACGCCTGTTCGTGGAGGCAATAGCGGCATTTGCCGCGAGCCTCGGTAAAGGCCAAGCCGCCATCCACGCAGCGCGCCGCATCTGCATCGACGCCGCTTGTCTGCATCATCCGGTCGTCGAGGAACGCGACGTAGGGTCCACGCGCTTGGCCGATGGCGAGGTTGCGCGCCGCGTCGCAGCCGCCGTTCACGGCCGCTCGCATGGCCGGTCCGAGCTGGCTTTCCGCGCCAGCATCTCGATGGTGCCGTCGGTCGACGCGTCGTCGACGATGAGCAGCTCGAAGTCGTCGAGAGTCTGGGCCAGGACGCTCTCGACTGAAAAGTCGAGCAAGGCTTGCCGACTGTAGGTCGGCATAACGACGCTGACCAGCGGCCGGCTCATCGGCGCGAGAATTGACGGCGCCAAAGTTGGTTCTCCGCGACGGTGGTCGCCGACATGGCCAAAGCTGTCGGCACGCTTAAGACCTCACTCGGTCTCGCGCCTACTTCGAGGCCGAGCCTGCGCGCTGCTTCACCGCGAACTCCTCCTCGGGCGAGTAGACCAGC
>JALHTP010000360.1 GCA_022865725.1 Methyloceanibacter sp.
CGAGGTCCCAATAGTCGCGAATGATCGCATCGACCTCGCCCTTCGTCGCCGAGACGCAAGTCAGATGCGCGGCGGGCTTCAAGGTCGTCTCGCTGAGCATGCGCGCGACTGTGGCGTGGGTGCGCTCGCGGGTGGAGCCGCCGGCGCCATAGGTGACGGAGACATATTTGGGACGGAGCGGCTCGAGCCGCCTGATGGAGCGCCACAACGTCTCTTCCATCGCCGCCGTCTTGGGCGGGAAGAATTCGAACGACACGTCGATGGCGCCGCGACCGAGAATGCGGCTCTTGGGCTCGGAGGATGCGAGCATCACGCAGCGACCTCCACATTGGCGCTGGTTTTCTTCTTCTTGCCCGAGACGGCGGGCTTCTGCCCAAGCCAGAGCGAGACGGTGAGCTTCCCACCCGAAGGCTCCGGGGTGAGCTCGCGAAAGCGCTCGAGCTTGAGCCCCGCGCTCTCGAACAGGCGCCCGAGCTGATCGCGGCCGAAGCCGAGCCGGCGATGCGCCGACTGCTCGCGCAGGAACTCGAGCTCATGCGGGGCGAAGTCGACCACGAGCAGTCTGCCGCCGGGCTTAAGCAGCCGCGCGGCTTCGGCCACGGCCGAGGCCGGGTCATCGAGGAAATGCAGGACCTGATGCAGCACCACCGCGTCGGCGGCGCCGTCGGGCAGCGGCAAATTATAGAGATCGCCGTGGCGTACTTGCGCGTGGGTGAGCCCCGCCCGCTCCAGCTTCATGCGCGCATAAGCCAGCATGGCGTGATTGAGGTCGAAGCCGAGCGTGCGGCCGGCGCGAGCGCCGAACAGTTCGAGGATGCGCCCGGTGCCGGTACCGAGATCGACGAGAAGATTGAAAGGCCCCTCACCCAGAGCCTCGTCCATGGCAGCCTCGACCTCCTTCTCCGCCACATGCAGCGCACGGATGGAGTCCCACTCGCTTGCATGCGCTTTAAAATAAGCTTGGGCGGCTTCCGCACGCGCCTTCTGCACGGCGGAGGCTCGCGAGCGGTCGCGGGCGAGCGTCAGGTCGGTTGGATCGAGGCTCTCGACGATGGCGCAAGCGAGCGTGGCCTCGGCGCCGCTCTCGGCGAGGCGGAAAAACACCCAGGAGCCCTCGCGGAAGCGCCTGATCAGGCCCGCTTCCGCCATGAGCTTCAGATGCCGGCTGATGCGTGGCTGGCTCTGGCCGAGGATCTGGGTGAGATCCTTGACGTTCAACTCGCCCACGGACAGGAGCGCCAAGATGCGTAAGCGCGTCGCCTCACCTGCGGCGCGAAGGGCAGCGAGCGACTGAGCGCGGGTTAGGCCTGGAGCCTTGGCCTGGGCTTCGGCATGCTCTGACATAAAGATATGTTTATATCTTCTGGCGCCGCGATGCAAGGCCCGGCGCGGCTTCCCCTAGGCCCGCGAGCTAGTGGCGCGCGAATTTCTTGTATTTGATGCGCTTAGGCAGCACGGAGTCCTCGCCCAGCCGGCGCTTCTTGTCTTCCTCGTAGTCGGCGAAATTCCCCTCGAACCATTCCACATGGCTGTCGCCCTCGAAGGAGAGAATGTGGGTGGCGATACGATCCAAAAAGAAGCGATCGTGGCTGATGATGACGGCGCAGCCGGGGAAGTCTTCCAGCGCCGCCTCGAGCGAGGACAAGGTCTCGACGTCGAGATCGTTGGTGGGCTCGTCGAGCAGGATGAGGTTCGCGCCGGACTTCAGCATCTTGGCGAGATGCACGCGGTTCCGCTCGCCGCCGGAGAGCTGGCCGACCTTCTTCTGCTGGTCGGCGCCCTTGAAATTGAACCAGCCGACATAGGCGCGTGACGGCACCTCGCGGGCGCCCAGCTTGATCATGTCGTTGCCGTCCGAGATCTCCTCGAACACCGTCTTCTTGCCGTCGAGCGTATCGCGGGACTGATCGACATAACCGAGCTTCACCGTGTCGCCGATGCGGATGCTGCCGTCGTCCGGCTTGTCCTGGCCGACGATCATGCGGAAGAGCGTCGTCTTGCCGGCGCCGTTCGGGCCGATCACCCCAACGATGCCGCCGGGCGGCAGCTTGAAGGAGAGGTCGTCGATCAGGAGCTGCTCGCCGAAGCCCTTCTCCAGATGATCCGCCTCGATCACGAGGTCCCCGAGACGGGGGCCTGGCGGAATGGTGATCTGCGCCTTGCCGGTCTTGTCGCGCCCGGCTTCGGCAAGCATATCGTCATAGGCGCGGATGCGCGCTTTGGACTTCGCCTGCCGCGCTTTGGGGCTCGCCCTGATCCAGTCGAGCTCGCGCGACAAGGTGCGCTCGCGCGCCTCGTCCTGCTTGCCCTCGACTTGCGCCCGCTTCTGCTTCTGCTCGAGCCAGGACGAGTAGCTGCCTTTGTAAGGAACGCCGGCGCCCCGATCGAGCTCGAGCGTCCATTCGGTGATGTCCTCGAGGAAATAGCGGTCATGGGTGACCATGATCACGGTCCCCGGATAGTCGCGCAAATAATGCTCGAGCCAGGCGACGCTTTCGGCGTCGAGATGGTTAGTCGGCTCGTCGAGCAGAAGGATGTCGGGCCTGGCGAGAAGCAGCTTGCAGAGCGCGACGCGGCGCTTCTCGCCGCCCGACAGCGTCTTTACCTGGGCGTCGCCCGGCGGGCAGCGAAGCGCATCCATGGCCTGCTCCACTTGCGCATCGAGGTCCCACAGGCCCTGGGCGTCGATCTCGTCCTGGAGCTTCGACATCTCGTCCGCGGTCTCATCGGAATAATTCATGGCAAGCTCGTTGTAGCGGTCGAGCTTCGCCTTCTTCTCCGCCACGCCTTCCATGACATTGCCCGTCACGTCCTTGGCCTCGTCGAGGACAGGCTCCTGCGCCAGATAACCGACGCTGACGCCCTCGGCCGCCCAGGCTTCGCCGACGAACTCGGTCTCCTGGCCAGCCATGATCCGCAGCAGCGTGGACTTGCCCGCGCCGTTGACGCCGACAACGCCGATCTTGGCGCCGGGCAGGAAGGCGAGCGTCACATCCTTCAAGACCTGCTTGCCGCCCGGATAGGTCTTGGACAGCTTGTTCATGACATAGACATATTGGGGCGTGGCCATGCGCGGTCCGAGGCTCCGTGGATTTCGCGTTCGCGGGA
>JALHTP010000361.1 GCA_022865725.1 Methyloceanibacter sp.
CTTCGGATTGGCGAGCGCAGCTTCGGCCGAATGGAGGCCAAACAGCATCAACTGGTCGGCGGCCTCGCGACGCGGCGCGTGCCTTGGTTTTCCCCGCCAGGCGGGCTTTCCGGGCTGACTAGGCCTCTGAGTGCGACGCCGCATGACGAGCGAGACTTTCTGATAAGGTAAAGAGCGCTGAACCCGCTGAGGGTGCGGGAGAATCCGTTCTAAACTCCTGATTTACTGTTGACAGAGCCTGAAGCGCTACCCATAAACCAGTCATGGCGGACCCTGCCGGCCGACGGCGGGGCGTTTTTGCTTGGTCACAATCACCAGTCAATCCATCTTCGCTCAAGGAGGGGTGCCCGAGTGGCTAAAGGGGACGGGCTGTAAACCCGTTGGCTATGCCTACGTAGGTTCGAATCCTACCCCCTCCACCAAACCACTCTCTATATTGAGCGGGATGGATGCGGGTGTAGCTCAATGGTAGAGCAGCAGCCTTCCAAGCTGAGGACGAGGGTTCGATTCCCTTCACCCGCTCCAACAGCTTAGGCCGCCCTAGTGATTGATATGGCAAGGAAAATGGCGGCGAGAGACGAGACTTTGGAGCAGGCGATAGGAGTGTAGCTCAACTGGCTAGAGCACCGGTCTCCAAAACCGGGGGTTGGGGGTTCGAGTCCCTCCACTCCTGCCACCACTGAGGCGCGAGCTGGACGGACGAGGCAAGACGCGGGTTATCCTGCGGCAAGGACCAAAGATGGCGAGGACGAATCCCTTTGAATTTCTGCAGCAGGTGCGGACCGAGGTGGCCAAGGTCACCTGGCCCACGCGCCGCGAGACGGTGATCACCACGATCATGGTGGTGATCATGTCGATTGCCGCCGCGCTGTTTTTTCTCGCCGCAGACTGGATGCTGAGTCAATTCGTGACGCTGGTTTTGGGATTGGGCCGCTAGGAGGCGGGTCTAAAGGTCAATGACAAAGCGCTGGTACATCGTGCACGCCTATTCGAACTTCGAGCGGAAGGTCTCCGAATCCATCAAGGAGCGGGCCGCCGCGGCGGGGCTCGCCGACTCGTTCGAGGAGGTGCTCGTGCCGATGGAGGAGGTCGTGGAGATGCGCCGCGGCCGGAAGGTGAGCTCCGAGCGGAAGTTCTTTCCGGGCTACGTGCTGGTGAAGATGGATCTCAACGACCAGACCTATCACCTCATCAAGGCGACGCCGAAGGTCACGGGCTTTCTCGGCACCGAGAATAAGCCCATTCCGATCACCGACGCGGAGGCCGGGCGCATCCTGCAGCAGGTGCAGGAGGGCGTCGAGCGTCCGAAGCCGTCGGTCACCTTCGAGATCGGCGAGCAGGTGCGCGTCGCCGACGGGCCGTTCGCCTCGTTCAACGGTCTCGTCGAGGAAGTCGACGAGGAGCGGGCGCGGCTCAAAGTGGCGGTGTCGATCTTCGGCCGGGCGACGCCCGTCGAGCTCGAATATGCGCAGGTCGAGAAGCTGTAAGCGATAAGCGGGAAGGCGCGGGAAGAGTTCAGAGATGGCGAAGAAGATCGACGGTTACATCAAGCTTCAGGTGCCGGCAGGGAAAGCGAATCCCTCGCCGCCGATCGGGCCCGCGCTCGGACAGCGCGGCGTCAACATCCCGGAGTTCTGCAAGCAGTTCAACGCGGCGACGCAGAAGCTTGAGGAGGGCTCGCCCATTCCGACGGTCATCACCGTCTATGCCGACCGCTCCTTCACCTTCGAGATGCGGACGCCGCCGGCGTCCTACCTCTTGAGGAAGGCGGCCAAGATCGGCAAGGGATCGAAGGAGCCAGGCCGCACCAGCGCAGGCACCGTGACCCAGGCGCAGCTCCGCGAGATCGCCGAGGTCAAGATGAAGGATTTGAATGCCAGTTCCATCGAGCAGGCGATGAAGATCATCGCCGGCTCGGCCCGCTCGATGGGCCTACAGGTGCAGGAGTAAGCCATGAGCAAGCCCGGCAAAAGATTCCGTGCAGCGGTCGCGACCGTCGAGCGCGAGAAGCTCTATTCGATCGAGGACGCGGTGAAGCTCGTCAAGGACGCCGCCAAGGCGAAGTTCGACGAGACCATCGAGGTGGCGATGAATCTCGGCGTCGATCCGCGCCACTCCGACCAGATGGTGCGCGGCGTCTGCGCGCTGCCGCACGGCTCGGGCCGCAAGCTCAGGGTCGCCGTCTTCGCCAAGGGCGCCAAGGCCGAGGAGGCCAAGAAGGCGGGCGCCGACGTCGTGGGCGCCGAGGACCTCGTCGAGCAGGTGCAGAAGGGCGTGATCGATTTCGACCGCTGCATCGCCACGCCCGACATGATGCCGCTCGTCGGCCGGCTGGGCAAGGTGCTCGGTCCCCGCGGGCTGATGCCGAATCCGAAAGTGGGCACGGTCACGGCCGATATCGCCCCCGCCGTCCGCGCGGCAAAAGGCGGCGCGGTCGAGTTCCGCGTCGAGAAGGCGGGCCTGATCCATGCCGGGGTCGGCAAGGCAAGTTTCAGCGAGCAGGCCCTGGTCGAGAACATCCGCGCCTTTGCCGAGGCCGTCATGAAGGCGAAGCCGTCGGGCTCCAAGGGCACGTTCCTGAAGCGCGTCGCGGTGGCCTCGACCATGGGCCCCGGCGTCAAGATCGAGCCCACGAGCCTCGTCGGAGGCGCTGCGGGCTGACGAAGAGTTTCGGGGCTGAGACATCAGTCCCGGAGGATCGCTTGCGTGCAAGCGATCCAAAACCTGTCCGAGACTGCAGGTGCGGGCGTTCCGCTTAAGCCCTTTGGGCCTGCATGAGACGGGAGACAAACGGTTCGATGGTAGCGGGATAACCGCCGCAACCTGGAGATCGGTTTGAACCTCGTAAGTGGCTCTTGCGCAATTTCGCGCGTGGGCGGGACAGGCAACGGAGCGCCGCTCGAACGAGCGGGGCGGCTTATTGCCTTGCCCCTCGCGTCTTGCGGCACGGTGTAGCCAAAGGGTCTTAGGAGCATCCGCTCCTGGCCCTCAAACAGACGGAGTGAGCATTGGAGAGAGCACAGAAGCGCGAAGTCGTGACGGCGCTTCACGATGTCTTCGCCAAGACCGGCGTGGTCGTCGTCGCTCACTATGCGGGCCTGACCGTCGCCCAGATGACCAGACTGCGCAGTGATATGAGAAGCGCTGGCGGCCAGGTCAAAGTGGCGAAGAACAGGCTCGTCAAGCTCGCGCTCGAAGGCACCGACGCTAGTGGGATTGCGGATTTGCTGAAGGGGCCGACCTGCCTCGCTTTTTCCGCCGACCCGATAGCGGCGCCGAAGGTTGCCGTCAAATTCGCCAAGGCGAACGAGAAGTTCGTGATCCTCGGCGGTTCGATGGGCACCACGGTGCTCGATGCCAAGGGCGTGAGCTCGCTTGCCGAATTGCCATCGCTCGATGAGCTCAGAAGCAAGCTGATCGGTCTCCTTCAAGCGCCGGCGAGCAAGATCGCCCGCACGCTGAATGAGCCCGGC
This sequence comes from Methyloceanibacter sp., assembly GCA_022865725.1. Classification (GTDB taxonomy): domain Bacteria; phylum Pseudomonadota; class Alphaproteobacteria; order Rhizobiales; family Methyloligellaceae; genus Methyloceanibacter. The sequence goes on from JALHTP010000361.1 coordinate 3,474, forward strand.
GCTCAGCTTGCCCGAGTGATCGCAGCCTATGGCAACAAGGAAGCGGCGTGACGCCGGCCTGAACCTTAATACGAGAGTCAAACCTACGAGGATATGTCGATGGCAGATTTGCAGAAAATAGTGGACCAGCTTTCGAGCCTGACCGTGCTCGAAGCCGCCGATCTGGCGAA
>JALHTP010000362.1 GCA_022865725.1 Methyloceanibacter sp.
GGCCTTCCCTCGACGGTCAATGAGGCCCTGCTCAAGGACGCCGCGTTCAACATCTACGTGCGCGACAGGAGCCCGTCGGTCAGGCTCGCGGGCAAAGCCTATGTGCTGCCGCGGACGGGCCAGCAAGGCATCCCGCTGATCACCGTCAATACCGACCTGGTCAAGGTGACGATCTACCGGATCGGCGACCGGAGCCTCATCGACAACGTGCTCGGCTACGAGTTCGAGCGCAATCTCTACAGCTACAGTCTCGACGAGATCGCCGACCAGAAGGGCGAGAAGGTGTGGACCGGCGAGCTCAAGGTGGAAAAGGAGCTCAACGCCGAGATCACCACCGCCTTCCCAATCGCGGAAGCGGTCCCCACCATGCAGCCCGGAATCTATCTCTTGTCGGCGCGGCCGGGCAATGAAGCGGGCAGCGACTATGGCGAGCGCACCACGCAGTGGTTCATCGTCTCCGATCTCGGGCTTACCTCCTTCTCCGGCACCGACGGCATCCATGCCTATGTCAATTCGCTCGCATCCACGGCGCCGCTCAAGGATGTCGAGATCCGCTTGCTTGCGCGCAACAACGAAGTGCTTTCGGTCAAGAAGACCGACGCGAGCGGCGCCGTCACCTTCGAGCCTGGCTTAGCGCGCGGCGAAGGCGGGCTTTCGCCTGCGCTGATCATCGCGTCCGGCGACGGCGGCGACTACGCGTTTTTGAACTTGAAGCAGTCGGCCTTCGATCTGACCGATCGCGGCGTCGCTGGGCGCGACGTGCCGCAAGGCCTCGATGCCTTCGTCTTCACCGAGCGCGGCGTCTACCGCACCGGCGAGACGGTGCATGTGACGACGCTCTTGCGTGACGCGGCCGGCATCGCGGTTCCCGGCGTCAACCTGACCATGGTGGTCGACCGGCCCGACGGCGTGGAATATCGGCGCATCGTCGTTCCCGACCAGGGCATTGGCGGGCGCTCGCTCGACGTGCCGATCATCTCCTCGGCGCCGACCGGAACGTGGCGCGTCGCCGTCTATTCCGACCCGAAAGGGGCTTCGGTCGGCGAGGTGAGCTTCCTCGTCGAGGACTATGTGCCGGATCGTCTGGAGTTCGATCTCACCACCAAGGCTACCTCGATCTCGCCGAGTGCGCCTGCCGATGTCTCTCTCGATGGCCGCTTTCTCTATGGCGCGCCCGCGGCGGGTCTCGACATCGAAGGCGAGGTGAATATCGCCAAGGCGACCGAGCGGCCGGGCTTCCCCGGCTACTCGTTCGGTCTCGACGCGGCCGACCAGGACGACGATGTCGGGACCGAGAGCATCCCGCTCGCCGACCTACCGCAGACCGGCGCCGACGGCAAAGCCACGTTCCAGGTCACCCTCGACAAGGTGCCCGCCTCGACCAAGCCGCTCGAGGCCAATGTCGTGGTGCGCCTTGCCGAGCCCGGCGGTAGGGCCATCGAGCGGAGGCTTACGCTTCCCATCGAGCCCAAGGCGCCGATGATCGGCGTGAAGCCGCTGTTCTCGGGGAGATCGCTCGGCGACAACGCCATTGCAAACTTCGACATCGTCATGGTCGCGCCTGACGGCAAGGCGATCGAAGCCAAAGGGCTCAAATGGCAGCTGCTCGGCGTCGAGTCCAAATATCAGTGGTATCGCAGCAACGGCTATTGGAGCTACGAGCCGATCAAGGTGACGCGCCGCATCGCTGACGGCACCCTTGAAATTGCCCCGGACAAGCCCGGCAAGATCTCCGTTCCTGTTACCTGGGGCCGCTACCGGCTCGAAGTGGCGAGCGCCGACCCGGCTGGCCCCGAGACCACGATCGGCTTCGATTCCGGCTGGTACGCCGAAGCCTCGGCCAACACGCCGGATCTGCTCGAGATCGCGCTGGACAAGCCCGAATATAAGCCGGGCGACAGCATGACCGTGGCCGTCACCGCGCGCAGCGCCGGCAAGGTGACGCTTTCCGTGATCGGCGACCGGCTGATCACCACGACCACCACCGATGTCGAGCCCGGGCTCGTCAAGCTTCCGCTCACCGTGGGCAACGACTGGGGGACGGGCGCCTATGTGCTTGCCACGCTCAGGCGCCCGCTCGACGAGGCGGATAAGCGCATGCCGGGCCGCGCCATCGGCGTGCAGTGGTTCAGCGTGGACAAGGCAGCGCACACGATCGGGGTGGCGCTCGACCTGCCCGCGCTGATCCGCCCGGAAACGACGCTTCGCGTGCCGGTCAAGCTCGCGGGGCTGAGCCCCAATGACGAGGCGCGCATCGTCGTCTCGGCCGTCGATGTCGGCATTCTCAATCTCACCAATTATAAGGTGCCCGACCCGGACGGCTATTATCTCGGGCAGCGCAAGCTTTCGGCCGAGGTCCGCGACCTTTACGGCCAGCTGATCGACGGTATGCAAGGCACCAAGGGTCAGATCCGCACAGGCGGCGATGGCGGCGATGGCGCGTTGCAGGGAAGCCCGCCGACCCAGCTGCCGCTCGCCTTCTATTCCGGCATCGTCAACGTCGGCCCAGACGGTACCGCCGAAGTCAGTTTCGATATTCCGGGCTTCTCCGGCACGGTCCGGGTGATGGCGGTGGCCTGGAGCAAGGACAAAGTCGGCCATGCCTCGGGCGACGTGGTGGTGCGCGATCCCGTCGTGGTCACGGCCACGCTGCCGCGCTTCCTGCTCACCGGCGACACCAGCACGCTCCGGCTCGACCTCGACAATGTCGAGGGCGCGACCGGCGATTATAAGATCACCGTCACCACCGACGGGCCTTTGAGCGTCGAAGACGCCGATAATACGCTTCAGCTCGATGCCAAGAAGCGCGGGGCGGTGACGCTGCCCATCTCTGCGACCGGCGTCGGACCGGGCATGGTCTCGGTCGCCATCAGCGGGCCCGAAGGCTTCACCCTCGCGCGCGAATATCCGCTGACGGTCAAGCCCGCGACGCAGATCCTGGCGCGCCGCACGGTCAAGCCGCTCGATCCCGGAAAGAGCATCACGGTCTCGGGCGACGTCTTCACCGACCTCGTGCCCGGCACGGGCAAGGTCTCGCTGTCGGTGACGCCGACGGCCGCGCTCGACGTGGCGAGCCTGCTCGCCGCGCTCGACCGCTATCCGCTCGGCTGCACCGAGCAGATCGTGAGCCGGGCATTGCCGCTCCTCTATGTCAACGAGCTGTCGCTCGACGCGCTGCTTGCGGTCGATACCGGCGTCGACGAACGCATCGCCAAAGCCATCGAGACGGTGCTCGCCCGGCAAGGCTCGGAGGGCGCCTTCGGACTCTGGTCGCCGGGAGGCGACGACGCCTGGCTCGACTCCTACGTGACGGATTTCCTCACCCGGGCGCGGGCGCGCGGCTTCTCCGTAACCGACGATCAGTTCAAGCTCGCGCTCAACCGCTTGCGCAATTACGTGAGCACGGCGCCCGATGTCTCGACCGACGGCGGGCTGGCACTGTCTTATGCGCTCTACGTGCTCGCGCGGAACGGCATGGCGCCGGTGGGCGACCTTCGCTACATCGCCGACGTCAAGCTGAACGACCTCGCCACGCCGACGGCAAAGGCGGAGATCGGGGCCGCGCTCGCCATGCTCGGCGAC
>JALHTP010000363.1 GCA_022865725.1 Methyloceanibacter sp.
GACCTTCGCGCGGCCTGTGTGAACCGTCTTTGACGCAGCTCGCGAAGCTTAAGGGAAGGCTACCGGCAGGTGGGGTAACGGTGGTTGCGGGGGCAGGATTGAACCTGCGTCCGCCAGGTTATCGCCTTCGCGAATGTCCGCCACTCTGGGCGACAAGGCTCTCAGTCTCGGAGCTCGGTCTTGGCCAGCCGAGCCAGCGCTGGGTCCTCACCCCGCGGATCCGGTAGGAGCCGTCGGGGCCGCGCTCGAACAGCCAGCGGCGCGCGGCAAACCGCTCCCGCACCAGATACGGAAAGGCCGTCCCGAGGATCGCGCCGGCCACCACGTCGGTGAAATAATGCTCGCCGATCAGAACCCGGCTTGCCGCGATCCAGGCCGCAAGCGTGTAGAGCAGCACCCTGCCGCGCGGCCACAGAATGGCGATCACCGTGGCGAAGGCGAAGATGTTGGTGGCATGGCCCGACGGGAAGGAGGCGTAGTCGGAATCGAAGGCGAACAGCTTGAACTCGAGCGGCCCCATGCTCTCGAACAGCCTCGGCCGCGCCCTGCCGATGATGTTCTTGGCAAGATTGGCGATGAGCCCGGCCCCGCCCACGCTGACGAAGACGAAGCCGATCGTGCTCGCGATCAGGCCATAGGCGGCAGAGTTCCGGAAGCCGACATGACGCTTGCGCAGCACGAGCGCGAGCGCGATGGCCGAGCCCGTCGGGATGAGCATCCAGTTCGATTTGCCGATATCGGTGACCGCGCGGAAGAATTTGCGCGCCTCCGGCGCAAGCGCCTGCGACCGTTCGAGCATGAAGGGATCGATCACGAGAAACCCGGCAAAGACGAGCGAAAGCGCGAGCGCCACCTGCTCGAGGATGGTCAGGTCCTTCAGGCGCAGGATCATGCCGATTGGCCTTGCCAAAATCTGAGCCGTTTATCAAACGCCAATGCCGGGCGGGTCAGGCGATCCCGGACCTTGTTGGCGATTCGCGTTTGCCGAGCCAAATGAAATAGATGTTGCGCGAATAGATCACCAGGCCCGTCGCCTGGCCGAGGATGAACACCGGGTCGGCGCGATAGATGGCGTAAGCAAGCAGCATGAGGCCGCCGGCGAAGCTGAAATACCAGAACGTCTCGGGGATGATGCTCGTCCGCGCCTTCTCGGTGGCGATCCATTGCAGGAGGAAGCGCATCGAGAACAGGAGCTGAGCGGCAAGGCCGATCGAGAGCCAGATGAGCTCGGTCGTCGGCGTGGTCAGCCACCAGTGGACGAGGTTTGTCCAATGCATCTTACACCCCTCCTCACTCCCCGGGACGCGCCTTCACGCGAGGCTTCGATCCCCTCTCGGCATCCTGCACGCCGGACCAAACGGCGCCGCCGCCCGATACATCTTCTGCGATCGGCGGGATGATCGTGCGCTTGCGCAGCCAGCTTACCCCAACAAGATCGTATAGCCCAATCAAGGCACGGCCGAGATTGGTATATTTCGACGTGCCTCGCAGCCTTGGCCGATCGTTCACCGCCTCATAGGCGATTTCGTGGCCATAAGTGAGGAAGAGCGCCGGCAAATAGCGGTGCATGGTGATGAAAAACGGAAGCTCGAGAAAGGCTTCGCGTCGATAAAGCTTGATCCCGCATCCGGTGTCGGGGCAGCCGTCGGCGAGCACTTTGTCGCGGATGAAATTGGCGAAGCGCGAGGCCGCCTTGCGCGAGCCTGGCCCTTTGCGGCCGGCCCTGATGCCTGCGGCCATGGCCGGCTCGAGGCCTTCGCTCCCAAGCCGTCTCGCGAGCTTCATGATATCGGCCGGATCGTTCTGGCCGTCTCCATCCATGGTGGCGATGACGGGGAAGCGGGCAGCCAAGACGCCGGTCCTGAGCGCGGCACTTTGCCCCGCCCTTTGCCCATGCCGGAGATACCGCAAAAGCTGGTATTTGCCGAGAAGCGCCTTGATTTCAGCCCCCGTCCCGTCGCCGCTCGCATCGTCGACAGCGATCACTTCCCCAAGTGCTGTTTCCGGCACTTCGGCGAAGGTTTCCTCGATCAACCCGCCGATATTGCCTTCCTCGTTAAACGCCGGAATCACAACGGAAATACGCATGGACGGGCTCTCTGAGACGCGGCAAATGGGCGCTGACAGAGCACCAGTATCAAGCTTTCGCCGCGGTGCACAACATTGTACACCGTGACCCACCCCCTCCCCCTCAATCCGTCAGAAATCTGTCATGCAGCAGCGTCAAGGCTCGCATTCGGCCATCTCGGAGACAGGGTATCTCCTCCGCCTGCTCGTCTGCCTCGGCGCCCTTCTCGCCTTGAGGCTCGTGGCGGTCTACGCCGCCAAGACCGATCTCGTGCTCGACGAGGCGCAATATTGGACTTGGTCGCGCGAGCTTGCCTTCGGCTATTTCTCCAAGCCGCCGATGATCGCTTGGCTGATCCGCGGCACCAGCGAGATCTGCGGCAATTCAGAGGCCTGCATCCGCTCGGCCTCGCCGGTGCTCTACACCCTCGCCTCCGTCATGATCTACTTGACGGCGCGCGCGCTCTATGACGCCAAGGTCGGCTTCTGGTCGGCCATCGTCTTCGCCACGCTGCCGGGGGTCTCCTATTCCTCGCTGCTGATCACGACCGACGTGCCTTTGGTCTTGTGCTGGACGGTCGTGCTTTACGCCTGGGTGATGCTGGTGAAGCGGCCAAGCCTGGGCTTTGCGGTCCTGCTCGGCGCGGCGATAGGGTTCGGCCTCCTCGCCAAGCAGGCGATGCTCTACGCCTTCCTCTGCATTGGCTGTCATGCGGTCGTCAGCCAGGAAGCGCGGAACGCGCTCAAGGGCGGGCGCGGCATCCTGGCGGCATCGATCGCGCTCGTGCTGTTCGCGCCGAACATCATCTGGAACGCCCAGCACGGCTTCCCCACCGTCAAGCACACCGAAGCCAATATCGGCTGGCAGTTCCCTTACATTCATCCGCTGCGGCTGCTCGAATATGTCAGCGTGCAGTTCGCCGTCTTCGGGCCCATCCTGCTTGTCGTGCTCTTGCGCACGGCCTGGCGCGAGATCCCCAAGCCGTCCGATCGGCGCAAAGTGCTGTTGCTGTCGTTATCGCTGCCGGTACTTGGGCTTCTGGTCGTTCAATCGCTGCTCTCGCGCGCCCATGGCAACTGGTCGGCGACCGCCTACCCCGCGGCGGCGATCCTCGTCACTGCGGTCATGCTCGAGCTCAACCGCCAGGTCCTGTTCAGGGTTTCGCTCGGCTTGCATCTCGCGATCGCGGCGGTCCTCGGGGCGGCGCCAGCCTTTGCGCCGAAATGGCGGCTGTTCGAGGAGCTCCAATTCCTGTCCCGGGTCGTCGGCTGGCGCGATTCCGCCGAGGTCGTGCGCGCGAAGCTGGCCGAAGAGCGCTATGGCTCAATTCTCGCCGATACGCGCGAGATGGCGGGCGAGTTGCTCTATTATCTTCGCGACGTGCCCACGCCGATCTATGTGTGGCCGTCGGGTCCGACGCCGAAGGACCATTACGAGATGACGCGGCCGTTCACCGCAGCAAGCCCCGAGCCCGTCCTCTACGTCTCGCTCGAACCCTGTCCAAGCAACCTCGCGGACTCATTCGGCGCGTTCACTCGTCTCGGAGAGCAGCGCGTGGTGCTTGTCGAGGCGAAGTCGCGCACGCTGCATTTCTGCCGCCTTGCCGATTATAAAAAGAAGCCGTTGCACGCGCCGGAAGCCGCGGCGCCTTGAAGCTGGTTAAGGGCTCGCGTCCGTCGTTGCCGGAGCGATCGCGCTCACCGGCACGACCACGTCCACGGCGCCGGCATTTACGAACTCGAGCGTGAGAATAAGCTCCTCGCCGGCGCGCAGCGCATCTTCGAGCCCAAGCAGCATCAGATGGGTGCCGCCGGGCTTCAGCACGAGCGACGCGCCGGCCTCGATGGGAACGGCGCCCTCGATTTTGCGCATCTGCATCACGCCGTCGGCCGTCATCGTGGTTTGATGCAGCTCGACCGCCTTGGCCTTCGGGGTCCGCGCCGATTTCAGCATATCTCCCCTATCGCCCTTGTTGGCGATGGTCATATAGGCCGCGCTGGTTGTGCCCTGGCCTATGGTCGGCCTTGCCCAGGCCCCGGCCACCTCGATCCGCGCGATCTCCGCGGCCCAGACCGTGAGCCCAACGAAAAGCAGGGCGGCAAGCGTGAGCAGCAGGGCGACACCGATCTCGACGATGCGGAGCTTGGTGAGCCCAAACATCGTTCTCTCAGGCGAGCTTCTGATGATGTTCCGGTGCCGCATCCGATCATTCCGGCCGCATGCGAGAATCCAATGCGGTTGCAGTCCTTTGTATGGCGCAGGGGCGCCTTATGTCTTGCGCCGCGGTGTCACCCGCGCGGAAATGTCTCACGACACCATGACCTTGGTCGGAAAAGCCTGTCAGAAGAATGGACCTTGGCGCCGCAAGGGCTTGGCGGCTTTCGCCCGGCCTCGGGGCTTAGCGCTCGCCGAGGGGACGATGAGGCTCACCCCTTAGGGCGTAACCGCGCGGGCCTGCTGGGCGACCACCGCATCCTGCTGGTCGTCGGGGGCGCCAAAGGAGGAATCGCGGCCATAGATGTCGGGCCTGAACTGCGCGATGCCGTTGCCGCTGGCAAAGGCCGTGAGATAGACGAAATGCACCGGCACGGGCTTGGCGAGCTTCACGTCGATCTTCTTGCCGCTATCGACTTGCGCCTGCACCCTCTCCAGCGTCCATCCGTTCTGCTCGCCGAGCAGCCAAGCGACAAACTCCAGCACCTTCTCGACGCGCACGCAGCCCGAGCTGAATGCCCGCGCGCTCTGGCTGAAGAGCTGCTTGAGCGGCGTGTCGTGCATATAGACGCTGTACTTATTGGGCATGTTGATGCGCACGACCCCGAGCGCGTTGAACGGCCCCGAGTCCTGGCGGAACTTGTAGCTCACCACCTGGGGGGAGCTCCAATCGACCGTCGCCGGATCGAGCGGCGGCGACTTCCAGTCGCTCATCACCACGAAGTGCTCGGCGGCGAAATAGCTCGGATCCTTCCTGATCTTGGGAATGAGGTCTTGCTGGGCAACGATTTCGGGAACGGTCCAGGTCGGGTAGAAATTGACCTCGACGATGCGCGCCGACACGACCGGCGTGGCACGCGCCGGCTTGCCGGCGATGACGTTGCTCTCGAACGACAGATTGCCGCCCTGCACACCCTGCGCCACGAACGCCGGCACGTTGACCAGCACGTAGCGCGGCGCCTTGTTGATGCTCATCATCCCTTGGACGCGCTTGAGATTGGTCTCGAGCTGCGCCAAGCGCTCTTGGGCCGTGACGTTGAGCGCGGCGAGCGTCCTCTGGTCGACGAAGCCGCTGACGCGGAGCCCGTTCCTGATCTGGAAACGGGAGAGCCCATCGAGAAATTCGCGATCGAAGGTGGGATTGCGGCCGGAGCCAGCGGGCAAGTCGCCTTCGACGACGAGATGCTGCCTGATGGCGGCGATCTCGCCGCTCGTGTCGCCCTGCCGCAAGGTCACTTTTTGCGTGGTGGCGGGCCAGCCGCCGGCAGCGGCGATCTGGCGGTAGCGTTGGATGGCTTGCTGGAGCGCTGCGACCGAGGCCTCGCTCACGAAGGGCACGTCGATGCGAAAGGCGGGGCTCAGCCGATCATAGAGATCCGTGCGCACCTGCTCGCGGCGTGCCTTTTCTTCCGGCGAGACCGGACCGCTGTCGGTGAAACTTCCATAGGGATTGAAGCCGTTTTGGGCGAATGCGGCTTTGGTCGGGAGGAGCGCGGCAGCAAGCAGGGCCGCGGCCGTCAGAGCCTGTGCAGCGAACCGCGGCGCGGGGCGCTTTGTTGGCAACCTTTCAGCGGTCATGTTTTGCGGAACGCTTCCCTCGCTTCGCCCCAGGCCACGCATTAGGCCCAGGATTGGTGGCAAAAAATGGACGAACTCCGTGGCCGGCGCAATCGACATTCTCCGCCTTTCTCGCCCTTTAGGCGAGGCTCGATAGGCTCGCACAGCCCGCTCTAGCCGCCAAGCCGCTCAAGCAACCGGTCGATGAACGGCGACTGCCCCGGCAGGATCTTCTCCCGCGCTTCGCCGGGCGCGAACCACTGCGCCCGGTCGATCTCGGGAAAGGATTGCATCCGCCCGGTCTTCGGGGGCCATCCCAGCTCGAAAGGATTGGATTTCAGGGTCGCGGGATCGAAGTCGCCGGGAAGCGCGAAGGCCGTGATGACCTTCCGGCTCGGCTGCAGCAGCACGCCGAGCGGCAGGAACGAGCTTTGCGGCGGGGACACGCCGAGCTCTTCCTCGAACTCGCGCCTGGCGACGGTGAGCGGGTCCTCGCCTTGGTCGTATTCGCCCTTGGGGATCGACCAGGCGCCCAAATCCTTCTTCGCCCAGAACGGACCGCCGGGATGCACCAGCAGGAGCTCGAGCGCCTGTGCGGACCCGCGATACATCAAGATGCCGGCGCTTAGCCTGGTCATTTCCGGCCGGAGCCTAGACGCAAAAAAGCCGCCGCGGAAATGATCCGGCGGCGGCTTGTCGCGCTCGTGGCAAAGCCAACGATCGTGAAAGAGGGGAATAATCTCGATGAGGGCTTCTCAGCCCAATTTGCGTCCGCGCTCATATAGGCCAGAGGCCGGTAGCGCAACATTCTTGACACCGTCCTTGGCAAGCCTGGCGATGACCTACTCTCCCGCGCCTTAAGACGCAGTACCATCGGCGCTGGAGCTTTTCACGGCCGAGTTCGGGATGGGATCGGGTGTTCACGCTCCGCCAATATCACCAGGCCAGCGAAGGACGGTGTCAAATTTGGTCTTAACATGCCTCGCCTCCTTTGCCCTCAAGTAGCGCGAAGCGCGGTAGGGCAAAAAGAGAGGCACTGACAATGAAAGCAATCAAGCCAATCGAGCGATTAGTACTGGTTAGCTACACGCATTGCTGCGCTTCCACATCCAGCCTATCAACGTGGTGGTCTTCCACGGCTCTCAAGGGAGAACTAGTTTCGAGGTGGGTTTCCCGCTTAGATGCTTTCAGCGGTTATCCC